>CAWLAW010000026.1:0-12758 GCA_963854885.1 Gammaproteobacteria bacterium
AACGATGCCCCGTGGAGGGGCATCCGAATTTTTTTCGAATCGGCTAGCAGCCGATAACGATCGATCCGCCGCTAGCCCTGTAGCGCGGCCATTTGATTTTCGAATTCGCGCAAATCAAAGTAATCTCGCCACTTCGCGAGTTTGCCGCCTTCGAATTCAAACGAACCCATTACGGGCAGTGAAATCTGCTTGTCGCCGAAAATGAACGTGTCCACCCGTTCGGTCATTACGACGCCGTTTTCATCCTCGGCGATAAAATGTAATTCCCATTTAACTTCGGTTACGGGTCCCAAAAACGGTTCAATAAACCCCCGGATGGCGTCTTTGCTAGTCAGCGGATCCATCGGCATGTTGTGATAGAACGGACTGTCCGAAAACGCTGCTAATATTCCATCGACATCTTGCGCTTCCCATTTACCGATAAAATCACGCACGTTGCTTATATTCGACATAGTTATCTCCTTGCGGGCTGTTGTTAGGCGGACAATCATTCCAGATCAGTTTCGCCGGAGATTTAATCACGTTCCTCGATAATCGGAAACTGGTATTGCGCTGTGTGAATTCCGTCTCCTGGTGGGTCGAGGATTTCGAGAGCATTGAAGTCGTAATTTATAATCCTTATAGTCAATACTTCGTATACCGGATCGGCCGACTGGCATTCCGGATTCGCACCATGCTGGTTGCGCGCGACAAACTTGTAGACGGGGAAAGGCCATGATTTTTCGAATCCTACTCTGGTGCGTTGGCATTGAACTTGCCATCGCATGCCGCTTGAGTTCACGTCTGCGCGGTCAGCTGACACGGACTATGAATATCACCATAAACGCGAAGGACGAAGTAGGGCGCAGTTACCTATTCGCCGATCGTCAAGTCACGTCAATTCGTGGTCTGGTGCCGGGTCCAAGTTTCGTTTTAACATTCGATTCAGCGGCGCAAGGCGTACGCATTCTCCTCGCTGGGAACGCGGTTGAGTTGATTGTCGCCGGGCTCGCGCGCAGAGTCGTTGAAGTACAAGGAGATCCGACCGGGGTTTTATGGTTTTACGAAATGGTCTTTGGGTTTCTTCCTTGGCGCAAAACACCGCGAGTCGATCCACCACACGCCTATGTCGTGCCCGATCCGAACGGTAAAGTAGCCGATCGGATCACTCGCGAACCAGTCGCCGAGTCGCTCGATTTGAATTGGACTAATGCAGTTCGCCGGCGCGAAAAACTGGTGATGTGGGAAGTCGGTCAAGGTGCACCGGTGCCAAACAAGCCAGTCGACTTTAAGCATGTTGTCGATTCGCCATACGATCCTACCGAGAATCACGCATGAGCGAATTACAAGGCTTGAACCCGCGAGCTCGTGGCTGGTTACGTTTTATTTGGGACAAAGCGACGACTCAAGATGATTGGAGTAGCAGCGGTGAGCCCAATGCTTGGTGGGATAAATCCAGCACCCCACCCATGTGTAGCTTTCCTCGCTTCGACGTGAGCGAAACCTCATATGCATTGCCGCTTATGGTCGATCAAACGCCGGCCTGGCGTGAAGTCTATACGCGCATTGCTGACGAACTTGTGGGGCGTTACACAACGTACTGGGGTGCGATCGATTGGCTAACCTATATTGGCCACTCGCCCCACCAAGATAGCTATCCGCCCGAGTGGCTCGTTTTCATGCCGGAGCACATGCGCGGCCGTTATGATCCGCCCGGCTGGACAGCGAACGGTGTTGAACCATGGGGTCTACAACCGGATCCGATTGGCGCGGACGGGAATTTGTTTTTTCGCGGTTTTTTTAATTTGCTCCTCGGCACCTACTCTTATGTGTCCGGCGACGATAAATGGGAAAGCCCATTCGAGGTTACGGGTTATCAGGAACGTATGTTCGAGTGGAGCCAGCACAGCATCACACAATTTATTGAAGATCAGTGGGCAGAAAGGCCGCAGGGCGCGCAGTGTGAAAATACAAAAATATGGCCTTACTGCCTAAGCGCGGCGGGCTTGAGTCTGCAACTCTACGACAAAATATTCGAGGGTAAAACGCATTGGGTTTACGACCAGTGGATTGAGTACGCGAAAAAACATTTTACAGTTAGAAATGTGAGCGGAGACATCACCTCGTTCGCGTTTTATTACGATCCGTTGGAAAAATTTGCTTATTCTCCGCCCCTTGGCCTAAACGGTTACGGCATGTTGGCGCCCTTGTTTTACTTGTATCCGCAAGCACCGGAGTTCGGATTGCAGCTTTACGAAGCCGGGGTTAAGGCGCTCGGCTGGAATGATCGGACGAAGTCGTTGGTACAAGCGTTCGACGATCCGCGCTGGATTACTATGACCATGATGCTCGCGCGCGAGGTCGGCGACGTCACCACCGAGCGTCGCATGAAGGCAGTTGCCGAGCAGGAATGGGGCCCGAATTATTTCGAGGGAGACGACGATCGTTTTGCGTGGGGATTCGGCATGGACGAGCCGCATCCGCGAGGACAATTGAATGGCTTAATGATCTTAAGCGAAATCGGCGGCCCGGGTGCTTGGTCTAAAGTTTATAAAGGTCCGAGAGAGGGACAATTTGATTTGCCAACGGTCGTAGGTGTTGACTATCCGACACTCGGCATCAGCGAGGCTTTCAACGATACCGTAGACAACATGTTGCACGTTGTGACCTATGCCGCGACATCTGATCGGCGCGGATCACCGACGAGTTGGAAAGTTACCCAATTGCCGGATCCCAAAGCGGTGCAAGTTTATTGCGACGACGAGTTATTCAGCGATTGGGGTCAAATCGACGACCATACGATTGAGATCAATTCCGACATTGGGGAGCATAGATTTCGGATCGTTAATACTGTCGCCGGCGCAGCCGCAGACATTGGAGCGGCTAGTCTCTCCGCGAGCAACGGCGCTGTGCTAAGTACTGGCGAAGCGAGCCGCTCTCCTGGGTCTACGACGAGTCACTATCGACCCGCAGCGCCGCCGAGTTGTGCCTGTTGTTGATCTCAACGCAGCTAGCCTACCGGTTAGTTCGAATGGATGTAACCTAACAGTCGAATGCTGATGGATGTCGAGGGCCGACCGCAGATCTGTGCTGTGAAAGGTGATTCTGCTCGAAGTCTCGAGACGCCTTAGACGCAATGGATCGGGCTTAGGCCGTCAATGGAGTTGTAATTCATCCTGGACTAGAAAACGTATTAAGGAATCGTGATGGATAATAATGAGATCGACGGGAACCTTGTACCCGGAGTAGATAACCAACAATTGATCGATGAATTTCGCAAAAACCCGATTGGCCATCACAGCCCCGGGTTGCAACGACTGCTGAATAAAATGCGTGGCGCATCAATGGTAGACAAGTTTTGCCTTGTTACTGTGAAGCCTAATCGAGAATGGCAGCTTGCCAAAACTTCTGGAGTGCCTGGCAAACCGATAAAACTACTCGATAAACGCTTTTCCAGTATGTACGACGCTGAGTGGTACGTTTTTCGACAACGCTGGAAAGCGCTAACCGGGGAGAACATAAAATAATGAAGATTACCGCTTATGCGAACAAAGTGAGCGCCGCCCCCGGCGAGACGATCGACTTTATGGTCAATTGCGAGGCAAAAGAATTCAAGGCCGACATCGTGCAGCTCATTTGCGGTGATATGAACCCTGATGGGCCGGGCTACAAAGAGAAACAGGTAAAGACCGCCGCAAGCGGTGTCTATCCTGGACATCGACAAGTCATTCACTGCGGCTCTTTTATCGAAGTGCCAAGTGCGCCGGCCCTACAGAAATTGCAAAGTTTCACGCTGCAGGCATTTATTTGGCCGACAACGCCGGACAAGGGGCAGCAGACGATTATTGCGCACTGGTCGGAACGGCAACAAAGTGGTGCGGCGCTAGTTATTACCGCTGACAACGGTGGGATTGGATTACGCCTGGGTGGTGGGAAAGGCAAGGTTGAAACGATTGCGACAGGCAAAGCCTTACTCGCTCGTGAGTGGTACTTTGTCGCCGCGAGTTTCGACGCGAAGAGTAAAACGGTCACGCTGGTTCAGCAAGCCTTGCATGCGCATGTTGCGACGAAAGATTCTGCTCAGTTGCGCCGCAAAGCAAAAACGCCGTGCGTTCTGGCGCATACAGATCCACTGATCATCGGTGCGGCATTTCGCCGAACGGATAAAAATCGGTCAGTTTGCTCCGACCATTTCAATGGCAAGATCGATTCGCCAAGCATTGCAGCGCGCGTATTAGACGCCACGGAAATGGAATCGCTGAAGGGTCGCCCGGTTGCGACAGCGCTAGCGAATGATGTTGTTGCGGCGTGGGATTGTTCGCTCGAATTAACTAAAACAACGGTGCGTGACGTGTCGCCGAATCGACTCGATGGTGAAATTGTTAACCTGCCGGTACGCGGCATGACCGGCTGGAATTGGACGGGCGATGAAATGTGTTGGCGCCACTTACCGAGCGAGTATGGGGCGATACATTTTCACGACGACGATGTTTATGATTCCGGATGGGACGTCGATTTTTCGCTGACGGTGCCAAAACATTTAAACAGCGGATTGTACGCAGCGCGTTTACGTTGCGGCGATACAGCCGACAGCGAAGATTACGTGCCGTTTGCTGTTTTACCGCCGCGTGGCGAAGTAACCGCAAAAATCTGTTTTCTACTACCTACCGCGAGTTATATGGCGTATGCCAATGATCACTTGGGTTCTGATTCACCGGTCGGGCAACTGCTCGGAGGCAAACTGGTCGAGCACGGCCCGCAGGATTTATTTCGCAATGTGCACAGAGAGTACGGTGCGAGCTGCTACGACACGCATAGCGATGGGTCGGGCGTGTGTTACTCGTCGCGCTTAAGACCGATTTTAAATATGCGACCGAAGTATCGTTCGTGGCTTGGCGGAACCGATTCCACGCTGTGGCAGTTTAATGCGGACACCCACATCATCGACTGGCTCGAGGGGTTGGGCTACGAATATGACGTTATTACGGACGAAGAGCTGCATAACGACGGCCTTGCGGCGATAGAGCAATACAACGTCGTCTTGTCGGGTTCTCATCCGGAATACCATACCAAGCAAATGTGGGACGCGATGAACGCTTATCAACAGCGCGGCGGCTGTTTAATGAATCTGGGCGCGAATGGTTGGTATTGGCGCATCGCCTACCACCAAGATGTTCCAGGGGTGATGGAAGTCCGCCGAGCTGAAGGGGGCATCCGTGCTTGGGAAGCACAAACCGGCGAGTACTACCATTCTTTCACAGGTGAGTACGGCGGATTGTGGCGTCGCAATGGTCGCGCACCTCAGCAAATCGTTGGTGCAGGATTCACCGCGCAAGGATTCGATATTTCGTCCTACTACGCTCGCCAACCCGACAGCTTTAAAAAAGATGTGCAATGGATCATGGAAGGCATCGCGAAGGACGAACGGATCGGTGATTTCGGCCTGGTCGGCGGCGGTGCAGCAGGATTAGAACTCGACCGTGCAGATCGCGCTCTAGGAACGCCGCCGGGCGCTCGGGTACTCGCGTCGTCCGAAAACCATACCGACATTTATCTTGTCGTCTGTGAAGAGTTATTAATTAATTATCCCGGATTGGGTGGCCAGGAGAACCACCTTGTGCGGGCGGATATTGTGTATTACCCGACGACCAACGGCGGAGGTGTTTTCTCGACAGGTTCGATCGCGTGGAGCGGTTCGCTATCGCATAATAACTATAAGAACAACGTCTCTAGAATGACGAAAAACGTTCTTGATAGGTTCGCTAGCGATAAACCGGTGGGGTAGGCGAGGAATTCGGATTTCCGGTCATTTGGTCGCCGCCTGAGCGAGTGTCGATGTGTAAAATAAAATTTTCTGTCTAACGCGCACTTTCAGGATCGTAAGGCGTGTGTGCAGCGGGCGTTAGCGCCTGCCAGCCGCCGCCCAATGCAAGATGGATATCAACCAAATTTTGTGCAACCCGGATACCTGAGACCGCGAGTTGATCTTCGACGATGAGTAAATTTCGTTCTGCGTCTAAGACGTCGAGGAAATCTTCCACCCCTTCGCGGTAACGCAAGCGGGCTAAGTTAGCAGCTAATCGACTTGACCCGAGGGCATTGCCTAATTGCCTGCGCACAAGACGTTCGTTGCGATAGGCGCTAATCGCTGTATCGACCTCTTCTAACGCGGTCGTTACGGTCGCCTCGTAACGCGCGAGATTCGCCGCGGCATTGCTGTCGGCTTGGCGGATATTTGCATAGATCCCCGCACGATCAAATACGTTCCAAGTTACTGATGGGCCCAGCGCAAAAAAAGGTGCGCCCGCATCGATGAGTCCAGATAGTGGTGCTGCGCCGATGCCAACATTCGCTCCAAATGAGACACTAGGAAAAAGGTCCGCAGTCGCAATTCCAATGCGTGCGGACGCGGCGGCAAGTGCGCGTTCCGCAGCGCTGATATCGGGACGCCGTCGGATTAAATCGGCCGGGCTGCCGACTGCAATGAAATCGGGTAGTTGAGCGAGCTCGGGGAGCGGCTTCCAAGCACCGACGTTCTCATCAAGCGCGCCCGGCGCGCGGCCGGTCAACGTCGTCAATCGATTAACTGCAGCTCTCGAGCGAGCGTCTAGCGCCGGAATACGCGCCGTACTCGTGAGTAGTTGCGTGCGCGCACGCGCTGCGTCAAGTTCCGTTGCTGCACCTTCATTGAGTAGCACTTCGACGAGGTCTAAGGTTTGTTGTTGCACAGCGACATTGCGTCGTGCGACATCGAGCCGTAACTGCGATCCACGCAAATCTACGTAGGCTCGCGCGACGGAAGCTAGCACCGAGACCATGACCCCATTGCGTACCGCCTGCAGAGAACCTAGATTCGCTGTGGCGGCCTCTATCGAGCGTCGAACCCGGCCGAAGAGATCCACCTCCCAACTTAAATCCGCAGCAAATACACCGCTTGTTGTTGTCGCTAGCCGGTTGTTTGAATTTCCACCTACAAATAGAGCGGAGGAGTTTCGCCGTTCCTCAACTGTACCGCCGACATCGATCGTCGGACGGCGTCTTGTATCCTGGCGAGTCAGTATTGCGCGCGCCGCCTCAACGTTGGCAGCCGCAATGCGTAAATCGTAATTCGCAGTGACGGCGACCGACATCAGAGCGTCTAAGGCGTCATCGTCAATTTGGTGCCACCATGTTTGCGCCGGCTCGTCGGCGACCATCGTCGGTCCGGCATCTTCGCCGCCAGCCGCGGATGGCCAGCTTGAGACGGTGTCAGCAGTACTCGGCGGGGGACCGGCGTAATCAGGTCCGACGGCGGCACAGCCAATTAGCGTGCCGAGCGCCGCGGCTGAGCACAAGACTTTCAGTTTCATGGCGTTTTCGTCGGCGTTGTAGTGCGCTTTCGTCGGCGTAGACCGCGCGTTGCCGCGCGTCGACAGACGATGTAGAAAACAGGGGTAAACAGTAATCCAAAAAACGTCACCCCGAGCATCCCTGAGGCTACTGCGGTGCCGAGTGATTGGCGCATTTCGGCACCCGCACCGGTACCGAGCGCGAGCGGCATTACGCCCATGATGAATGCGAAGGACGTCATGAGGATCGGCCGCAGCCGAGTTGTCGCCGCTTTTTCAGTTGCTTTTAATAGCGATTCGCCATTTGCCTCGCCCTGGCGCGCGAACTCGACGATAAGAATGGCGTTCTTTGCAGCGAGTCCAATTAACACGATGAAGCCGATTTGCACCAAAATGTTATTTTCTAAGCCACGCAACACAATTCCAGAAAGGGAGGCGAGCAAGCACATCGGCACGATTAGAATCACCGACATCGGCAACATCCAACTTTCGTACAGCGCCGCAAGCACGAGAAAAACAAACACCACCCCAAGTACAAACGCGGAAGCCGAACTATCACCAGCTAGTTTTTCCTGTAGGGCTAAATCGGTCCATTCCATTCCCATACCGGAGGGGAGTACCTCGGCGGCTAGCTCCTCCATCCGTGTGATCGCCTGACCATTCGAGAAACCTGGGTTCGAACCCCCTTGAACTTCAATCGCCGGATATAAATTGTAGCGCGGCACGCGGTACGGACCTGTTACATCGCGGAAGCTTGTGACGGAACCGAGCGGCACCATCGCGCCGCGTTCCGAACGCGTGCGTAGTTTTAGGATGTCGGCTTTATCATCCCGGTAATTGCCTTCCGCTTGGGCGGTAACACGGTAAGTTCTGCCGAGAAAATTAAAGTCATTCACATACGCCGAGCCCAAGTAAATTTCGAGTGTATTGAGAATGCGTTCGGCGGGCACTTGTAACTTCTCGGCGCGGGTTCGGTCGATGTCGGCGAAGATTTTCGGTGTCGCGGTATTAAACGAGGTGAACACACGCGACAGTATCGGATCTTCGTTCGCACGAGCGATTAGGGTTTTAGTTGCCGCTTCTAGGGCCAACAATCCATGGCCACCGCGATCTTGTACATAAAGTTTCCAGCCCCCCGTTGTGCCGATCCCGCGCACTGGCGGAGGGGCGACGACGAATGCCAACGCTTCTTCGATTTCGCCAAGCTTTGCCTGCACCTCGTCCATCGTGTCTTGAGCGCTGCGTCCCGCATCAACGCGATCGCCATACGGTTGCAACGACGCGAATATCGCGCCGGCACTCGGTGAATTGGTTCGCGTTGCTCCGTCCATACCGGCGAAACCCGAGGCGTGCAAAATCTCGGGAATGCCCAGCATTATGTCTGTCGCGTGTTTTACCACTTCGTCCGTACGAGTCACGGACGAACCTGGTGGTAGGACGTACACAGTAATGATGTATCCCTGATCCTGTTGTGGAACGAAACTCGTCGGAGTCGTTTGAAACTGCAGCCAGGTCGCAGCCAATAATATCCCGTAAAGCAAGAGCATTACCGAGGTAATACGCAACAGTCGATGCGTCAACGAGCCGTAGGCGTTGGTGAATTTATCGAAACCACGATTGAAAATTCTGCCGATGGTACTTAGCGGAAACATCAATATCGCGGCGAGGCCACGCCGAGTACGATTTGCATCGTGAGCATTTAGTAACAATGCGCCAAGCGCCGGGGAGAGGGTCAACGATACGATGGCGGATATTATTGTCGCGCTCGCAACCGTTAACGCGAACTGTCGGTAGAATTGGCCCGACATCCCTTCAATAAAGGCGCTGGGTATGAACACCGCGCTAAGTACGAGTGCAATTGCCACAAGCGCGCCACCGACTTCGTCCATCGTTTTGTGCGCGGCTTCTTTCGCTGAGAGACCTTGACGCAAGTAGCGCTCGATATTCTCGATAACAACAATTGCGTCGTCCACGGCGATTCCAACCGACAACACCAGTCCGAACAACGTCAGATTATTAATCGAAAAGCCGAACACTTGCATAACCGCGAACGTTCCGATTAACGCGATCGGGATCGCAATCAGCGGAATAATCGTTGCCCGCCACGATTGCAGGAAGAGCAATATCACTAATACCACAAGCACGATGGCCTCGAAGATTGTGATGTACACGGCGCGTACGGAATCACGAATAAATTCCGTTGGGTTGAAGGCAAACTCGTATCCAATGCCGCTAGGAAAATCTTCGGCGAGTTCCAGAACCAGTGCCCTGATTTCATCCGACGTCTTAAGTGCATTGGTTCCCGGCCGCTGATTCAAAATAATCGGCAGTGCGGGTTTGCCATCGACATAGCCAATGGTCGAATAGTCTTGCGCCCCAAGTTCGATTCTTGCCACGTCGCGCAGGCGTACTACCCGCCCATCTGCTGCTCGCTTGACGACGATTTCTCCGAACTGTTCGGGCTCGATAAAGCGGCCTTGGCTCTCGACGGCATACTCAAATGCCCCGGGGGTTGGTACGGGCAGTTTATTCAGCGTACCTGACGCAACTTGAACATTATTCGCGCGCACGGCTTGGACGATTTCAAGCGCAGTCAAATCGAAAGATGCGGCGATTTCTGGATCGATCCAAATGCGCATTGAATACGCCCGTTCACCGAAGATACTGACTTGTCCAACGCCATCTAAACGGGCCAGGCGGTCGATTAGCTGCGTGCGCGCGAAGTTTGATAAGTACGTTGCGTCCCGCGAACCGTCGGGCGACAAAATATGTAACACCATGAGGAGGTCGGGTGAAGTCTTCGCTACGTTGACCCCCAGGCGGCGGACTTCTTCCGGTAAACGCGGCTCCGCAATCGCAATCCGGTTCTGCACGAGGACTTGTGCGATGTCGAGATCCGTACCGAGGTTGAATGTGACGTTCACCTGGAGTCGACCGTCTCCAGTCGATTCCGACTTAATGAACAACATATTGTCCACGCCGTTGATCTCTTGCTCTATAACCGTGGCAACCGTATCGGCGACGGTTTCCGCGCTGGCCCCGGGATAGACTGCCGTGACGCGGATCGTCGGCGGGACAATTTCCGGGTATTGCGCGACCGGCAAGTTGAAATAGGCGATCGCGCCGGTAAGCGTTATTGCGATAGACACAACAGACGCGAAAATCGGTCGGTCAATAAAAAAATGAGACAAACGCATCGGCTATTGTGCGACCGCGGAATCGATAATCTCGGCAGCTTTCGGTGTTACTGCACTGCCCGGTCGCGCGCGCATCAAGCCGTTGATTATGATCCGTTCTTCTCGGTTCAACCCCTCACGTATGACTCGCAGCCCGTCGACAAGTGGCCCAAGTAGAACACTACGGGCTTCGACGATATTGTCGGCGCCAACCACCATAACCATTTTTCGGGCCTGGTCGGCAACGATCGCCCTGTCAGGTACGAGTACGGCGTCGTGCTTTTGTTCGGCAAATATGCGCATCCGGGCGAACATTCCCGGTAGGAACAGCAGATCTTTGTTCGCGAACGTCGCGCGGGCCCGGATCGTGCCCGTGTTGAAATCAAGTTGGTTGTCGAGGAATGTCATAAATCCTTTGTGCGGCCAATTTTCTTCGTCAATAAGACGTGCTTCTACCGGGTTCGCATTTTCTGTAGACGTCGGTTTTCGATAAACCTGGCTGGTGCGCATGTAGCGCAACATTTCAGATTCCGATCCTTCAAATTCCAGCTCAATTGGATCGAGCGAAACGATCGTGGTCAGTATTGTTGAATCCGCCGCGCCGCCCGAAATGAGGTTGCCGACGTCGATTTCAATACTTGAACTTCGCCCGGCGAGCGGCGCGTGCACTTCAGTAAACCCGAGATTCAGCTCAGCGGTAGTGAGCTTGGCGCGCGCTGCTGCGACTTCCGCGCGTGCCGCGTCCCGGGTGGCGCGCCGTTCTTCCATGGTCTCCTTACTCATCGCGCGCGAAGACTGTAAACGTTGGCCGCGTTCAAATTCAAGTTGCGCTCGCTTGAGTCGGGTGGCGGCGCTCTGTACGTCGGCTCGTGCGCCTTCGGCAGTGGCTGTGAAAGGGCGCTTATCGACGGTGAATAATAGTTGTCCGACCTCGACGATTTGTCCCTCGTTGAAATGAACGGACTCCAAGAATCCAGACACTCGGGCGCGTACTTCGACTCTTTCTTTGGCGACGAACCGCCCAGTGAATTCGTCCCATTCGGTAACCTCTTTAAACAGCGGCTGAGCAACCGAGACGATAGGCGGACTAGCCGCCTGTTGGGCAACTGCCAGGGTCGGTAGGGCGAGAAATACGATGCTGAAGAGCCGAACGATCAACCCGCATGACACGACGTTGATTGGTCTTGCTGACCACTTTCGGTGTCGACGAAATAGGATCTTCATAAATAGTCACTATGGAAGGCGTAAATAATAGATTGGACGCAGTGCAGCATACCAATAATTCGATAGAATTGGGGCCACCCTGATCAATTTATGGACTAAAGAGTGGGGCGCTAAAGACCTGAATTTTCAGGCTTATCCCACTCCGCGAATTAAAAGTTGACTAAAATCAAGGTTTAGCACGGCGCTCCAATATTGCGACGCAATAATGTTACTAAATATTTCCGTCAGTTTTTCCGGAAATTACAACGAAATGGGTTTTCGCAATGACAAATGATGCAGCGGGTTTTTGCACGCTGTATACCGCGGCGAGCAGCACTCAAGGCGAGCGGGGATTTGCAGTATTTTTCAATTCCTTGATGCCTGAGCCTCCACTTAAATGGGGAGACTCAAACTCAAGAAACTAAATCACGACTTACGGGCGGTCACTCTGATCTCGACCAAACCGCCGGCGAAAGCGAGTTCGGTGATGCCGATCGCGGTCCACGCTGGGTAAGGTTCTTTGATGTAGTGATCTTTCACCGACATAAATACGGCTAAGTGTTCCTGCAAGCCGACGTGGAATGTCGTCATTTCGGTGATATCAGCAAATGAAACGCCTGCAGCAGAGAGCACTTCGCCGAGCGTTTCAAACGCGGTGGTGATTTGCACGTTGGGGTCATCCGAGCATTTGCCATCGGCTTCTATTCCTATTACGCCAGAACAACGTACGTGATCACCGTCGATAACTGCGGGCGCAAAATGAAAGTCGTTGTAGAACGCTTTCATCGAATCAGGTATTACTCTTTCGACCATATCTTTTTCTCCACTCGGTTCATGTTTCAAGAACTAAAACGTCGCAGCAGGTCGTCTATCGCGACCGACCGCGAACGCGCATTTGGTCTAGCGATTGTTTCGTTAGACCAAATGCGCGATGTCACACCAGATCTCGCGTATTGAGGTTTACATTCTGAATAAAACGTACCCGGTTCGCATCGATCTTAGAATCTACTCTTAGTCGCGTGCGCAGGCCAGCAAGTCAGCCAACAACACCTCCGCACAAGATTGTGCTGCG
>CAWLAW010000027.1:0-12672 GCA_963854885.1 Gammaproteobacteria bacterium
CCGCGGCAATAATAAATGGCTCGCCAATATTAACGCTGCCGATCGGCGCCAGTCGCTCTGCGATGACGACATCATCATCGACCTGCATATCCTCGTAACCCTGGTTGACGAGTTTCGCGAGGACGAACGCTGCAAGTCCAACAGCAACCACGAATACCAGGATCACCGAAAAATTGCGAACAAATAGGGCGTCTTCTTCAGTGTTCATGTTCAATTCCTAACTAGAACGAGTGCCGAAAGCCTCAGCATTGTTGTATTGCACCGGTTTAGGTGCCAGCCGCCGCACATTATAGCGAAAATGCCGTGCTGCACTAGCGTGCGGGCCAATAAGTCGTAATGTAAGCAAGGCCGGTTAACAACCGAGATGCGCCGAATTCGCCACAGCCTTAGTACGGTATGTCGAGTCGGCTTTACGCGATTCTCGTCAGCTGCGGAAAGTTTCCCCGTCAACGAATACCGAGTATCTTTAGATTTCAGATGCGCCCGTAGCTCAGCTGGATAGAGTGCTGCCCTCCGAAGGCAGAGGTCACAGGTTCGACTCCTGTCGGGCGCGCCAATCCTCCAATGCTTATCAACGCGCAGGCACACGCACCTGCGTTCATTTTAGAGAATGTATCTGTTAGGTGGCGCTGGTCAGCGGTGACTGCGCAAAGTTCATAGCTGCCCACCTACAAGACTCTTTTCCGGCGCGGGGAGTCCGTCATGAAGTGGGCACAGAGATGAGTTTGACGGTGCTCGCTTACAACCTGAAGCGCGTCATGAACATCCTTTGGGTGTCGAGGGGCTACTGCAAGCGCTCAACGCGCTTTTTATCGCGTTGTGGAGCTGTATCCCGGGCACTGATATATACGTCGTAGCCACGGAATATACACATCTAGTTATCTCCCCAAGATTAGTTAACTACTTGATCCGATGAGACTGACACCGTAGTGTTCGAGGGCTCGAAATAAAATCAACCGTCGCGGACATTGCGTCGCAGTAACGTTGAACCAAGTGTTAGATCGTATAAAATGAAGGAATCGCGCATTGACCGGATCGATCTAGGCGTCATTGTCGTGGCGGTTCTAGTGACCGCGGCCGAAAGAATGCTTCCGCGACCGGTGCCCGACCTGATACAGGGTTTTTTCGCCTTGTTGGTACTCGGTGGGTCTGTTTCCATAGGGCGCTTAATGTTGCTCATACCAGTAGCAAAAGGAATCGGGGCAGCGATTGGAATCGGATTGTTTTTACTGGTGTATTTTGGAGCGCCCAAATTTAACCTTGTCACATCACTCACAGTAATGATCGGTTGGGGCGCTATGTGGTATGTGGCTGCACTGAGTTTTGGCGTAAAGAGAAATGCAAGCTAATGTCGCGATGAGGGAATTAATACGATTTGTCGGAAAAATTACTGGCGTAGTATCCGGAGTCGGAGCATGTGCGTGCTGGACTGTCGCAATGTGGACACCCAGTCCACCGGTTCCATTGTCTGGTGTGGCCTTTGTAGTAGCGATGCTAATGATGCTGCTTGCGATCATAGCCATAATCGCCTCGCTCAAAGGGCACGGCGTGACGCTAGTCGTGTTGTTTTTTGCTTCCTTCTTCCCGATCGGTTTGTTTCTGTTGGGTGCGCCCAGTTGGATGCGGGCGATTGGCGTCCTAAACCTGGGTTACCTGATCGCCGGCCTGGTGGCATGGCGAATCCCGCGCACGAATGAAAGATCTGAAACCTCGGGCACCTAACAAGCGACCGTGATGACGCGGCCTCGTTACAGTCCGGCCGCAATTATTTCGATGCGGAACTTTTGCAGACCGTAGACGAGGGGCTTGCGACGCCTGAGGTCAATATAAATCAAGTGTGGCGTAAAATTGCCTCGGCATCGCCCAGCAAAAAAGGCAATGCCTCCAACTACAAGCTCCCTAAGTCGATGATCATCAACGATGCCGTGCCAAGTGCTGGCCGGACAGTCCGGTGTTTGTTTACGCGGATGTCGCGGCGCCGGCCCCGTGATCCTGAGCGCTCGGGAAGCGTTCCTTAATTAGCGACTGGATCTCGCCGACCCGTTCGTGTTGGACGTCGAGTATCGCCAGGATCCGACCTAGCTCGAAGTCGCGGTCGAATTCTTTGAGGTAGACGTTCGGGGCGCTGGAGCCAATTAGAAACCCCGATGTTAGGCAACCAAACGCGGCGCCGAGCGCCATGAATAGCGGCATCACGCCGAACCCGATGGGTATCCCGATGAAGTCGGGATTCAGATATAGAATAAGTCCGCATAATCCGCCCCCGGAGCCACCTGTGATCGCCCCGACCAACATCCCATGTTTGACGTCGGATTTCTCAAAATTTGTGGCCTCGGTCAAATTGCCGAGGTCTGTACCCGGCTTGGCGAGGAAATGCATGTGATGATCGTCGACGTGCGCGAGCAGCAGATCGTGCTCGAGCTTGTTCGCCGTCTCAGTGTCCGGTAGGACGAAATAGAGTCGTCGGTGCATAAGCATTCCCTTCACAGGTTGTTGCATTATCTTTTAGTTTAGTTCGTTAACGCCATTTCGCTGGCTCAATCGAACTGCGCTTGTCTTCACTAAATACTGTCTACTTCCTGCAAATACCAATCAGCGCGAATTCCGCTGAATCGGCATTCGGTGTCTAGGTTGTTTTTCCGAACAAAATTTAATCGCTTCTTCGTTTCTATGCGCGGCATATGCCGCCATCGGGCTTCGTCACGGTGGCGGTTCTAGATTTATGCGGCTAGCACGCGGTTACATAGTCACGGCTCCCGCGGATCCGAGCATTGACGATTGTGCTCACGCACCTAACCGCCCGCGGTTAAAAACGTCAGACGCGAGAAGAATGTGTAATTCGATTCCAATGCCATCAATGTGACGAAAACAAGTAACGCGATCGGCGGCAGTAGGATCGCGCAGGACAGTGCCAGACGCTCCCAAGTCATATGCATGAAGATTGCGATGATGGCCCCGGCTTTTAGAAACATAAAAAGAAGTATCAATGTCCATCGAAGTCCGCCTTGGAATTGAAAATAGTCAACCGCGTAGGAGCAGGCGCTAAAGACGAACAATAGCAGCCAGACCCATAAGTAGATCGCAATCGGATGCTCTTGATGTTCTTCTTCAATCGTTTCAATCGTTTCAGTGTGATCCATAGCAAAACCTACCAGAGGTAAAAGAACGCGAATATAAAGACCCAAACGAGATCAACGAAATGCCAGTAGAGGCCCATAATCTCGACGACTTCGTAACCACCCCGCCGACCCGTAAACAAGCCAGGTCTACGCTCGTCCAATGTGCCGCGAAAAACCTTCGCGGCCGTGATGAACAGAAACAGCACGCCGATTGATACATGCAGTCCATGAAATCCTGTGATCATGAAAAAAGCCGCGCCGAACTGCGGTGCTCCCATCGGATTACCCCAGGGTCGTACACCCTCTTCGACGATCAGTTTGGTCCATTCAAAGGCTTGCATGCCGACGAACGACGCACCGAGCAGTGCCGTTGCGAGAAGCAAGACACCCGTCGCAATGCGTTTCTTGCGATAACCAAACATGACCGCCATCGCCATTGTTCCGCTGCTACTGATCAGAATGAAGGTCATGATGGCGATCAGGATCAAGGGGATGTGGTGGCCTGCGATAGTCAGCGCGAAGACTTCGCTCGAGTTCGGCCATGGCACGGTGGTCGACATCCGTACGGTCATGTAGCTGATCAGGAAACAACTGAAGATGAACGTATCGCTGAGTAGAAATATCCACATCATCGACTTACCCCAGGGTACCTTCTTGAACGCCCGTTGATCGGACGACCAGTCGGCGACTAGCCCTTTTACGCCGGGTTCCAGTGAGTCACCGGCGACGGTAGCTGCTTCGTTTGTCATTGCGCTTGTACTCTTCTTATGTGGCCAACATCAGACCGAATAAAATCAACCAGATCAGCAATAGGAAATGCCAGTATGTCGTGCACAGCTCCACACTCGTGCGCACGTCGCTGATATCCATCCCTTTTTTTGATACGACCCGCGCGACGGCCCTGCGCCACGCTACTAGACCCCCGAGCATGTGCAATCCGTGGAGCCCGGTGATCATGTAGAAAAATGCATTGGCCGGATTCGCCGACGCGAAATAACCCATCTCGCCGAGTTGATACCAGGCCGCAAGCTGACCGACGATGAAGGCGATGGCAAGTGCGCCACCGATCAGCAGCGGGCTGGCCAAACGGTCGAGCTCATTACGAGACGCAGCGCGGTGCGCTCGTTGCATGAATACGCTACTGAGTACCAGTAAGCCAGTGTTCAGCCAGAGTAACGGCGGCTCCGGCAGTGGACGCCAATCGCCGAGGCCCGCCATTCGAATTGAGTAGGCGCTGATAATGAGACAAAACAACGAGGAGACGACGCCGAGAAACACCCATAGGCCGACCTTGTGAGCCGGGTAGGAAAAGCTTTCTTCGGACGTGCCCTCGCCGTGCGGTTCCGAAACCCACGGTTGGGTATTGAGGCTTTGTTTCACAAGCCACCAAGCCACCACGGCCATTATGCTACCGAGAAAGATCAGCGATATAAGCATCGACCGAGTCTCCGATTATTCGCCTTGGGTGGCAGGTTCGTCACGAGGCGGGACGTTCTGAGGTATGAAGTCTTCTTTCGCCCCTGGCACGCTGTAATCGTAGGCCCATCGATACACGAGTGGTAGCTCAGGACCGAAGTTGCCGTGTCCCGCCGGAGTGGTCGGCGTTTGCCATTCGAGCGTCGTTGCTTTCCACGGATTGCCGCCGGACTCTTTGCCCTTGTAATAGCTCCAGACGATGTTGACCAATATTAAAAGTTGTGCAGCGCCGACGATGAACGCGGCGATGGAGATCTGTGTATTGAGAGCATGTGCCGAGTCGGGAATAAAATCTGTGCCGCCGCTGGTGTAATACCGACGCGGCATACCGAGAAAGCCTAGGTAATGCATCGGGAAATAAATTGCATAGGTGCCGAGGAACGTAAACCAGAAGTGCAGCTTTCCTAACGGTTCGTTTAGCATCCGACCGGTCACTTTGGGATACCAATGATAGATCGCGCCGAATACCACAAGAATCGGCGAGACACCCATCACCATATGGAAATGAGCGATCACGAAGTAAGTGTCTGATAGCGGCACGTCGACCGCCGCGTTACCGAGAAACAACCCAGTCAAACCGCCGTTTATAAACGTGAATACGAAACCGATGGCGAACAGCATGGGTACCGTCAGATGGATGTTCCCGCGCCACAAGGTCAGTACCCAGTTGTAAACTTTGAGCGCCGTCGGCACCGCAATGATGAGCGTCGTGGTCGCAAAAAAGAACCCAAAATAGGGGTTCATACCACTAACGTACATGTGGTGTGCCCAGACGACGAAGCTGAGCGCACCGATGACGACGATAGCCCATACCATCATGCGATAACCGAAGATGTTCTTCCGCGCATGCACACTGATTAGATCGGAGACGATGCCAAATGCAGGCAGGGCAACGATGTAAACTTCAGGGTGTCCGAAGAACCAGAACAGGTGCTGGAATAAGATCGGGCTGCCGCCGTCGTAATCGTGCTCCGCGCCCATTGCGGCGATCGCTGGCATGAAAAAGCTCGTGCCAATCGTTTGGTCGAGTAGCATCATGATCACGCTCACAAGCAGCGCCGGGAAAGCGAGCAGCGCGAGCACGGTCGCCATAAAGATCCCCCAAATAGTCAACGGCATGCGCATGAGTGTCATTCCTCGGGCGCGCGCCTGGAGCACCGTCACAACGTAGTTCAATCCACCCATCGTGAAGCCCACGATAAACAAGGCGAGAGACACAAGCATCAGGATAATGCCCCACTCGGAGCCGGGTGTACCTGGAAGAATCGATTGTGGTGGGTACAGCGTCCAGCCCGAGCCGGTCGGGCCGCCGGGTACAAAGAAGCTGGCGACGAGGATCAGTACCGCAACGAAGTAGATCCAAAAGCTCAACATGTTGGCCCACGGGAACACCATGTCTCGAGCGCCCACCATAAGCGGAATGAGAAAGTTGCCAAACCCCCCGAGGAACAACGCGGTGAGCAGATAAATCACCATGATCATGCCGTGCATGGTCACCATTTGCATGTAGACCTCTGGGGTGATGAACGCTAACGCACCAGGAAACCCGAGTTGTAAACGCATCATCATCGACAGCACGAGTGCCACGAGTCCGATCCCGATAGCGGTGGCGGCGTACTGAACGGCGATAACCTTCGCGTCCTGGCAGAATACATACTTACCGAGCCAGGTCTTCGCGTGGTAGAGCTCCATTTCTCCGGTCTCTGCCGCAGGCACGAAGGTCGTTTCATCATGTGTAACGCTGGACATCGAAATCGTCTCCTTATCGTCGAATCAACGTGGATTCTTCTTCTGTATTGCTCGGTACTAGTTGAACGTTATAGATCTTGGTTCATTCCAGCTCATTGATGTAAGCCACGAGATCGGTGATTGTCTGATCACGTAGATTTGCCGACATCATGCCCATTTGCGCGCCAAAGATGTCATCCCGATGCGCGCCGCGTATTCCAGAGCGGAAGTTCTGCAACTGCCGGGCGAGATACCAATCATTCATGCCGGTTTGGCGCGGCGCATTGGTCAAGTGGGAGCCTCGGCCGTCCGCACCGTGACAGGCCGCGCACGTTCGATAGAGCTTCTCACCGCGTGCAACGTCACCGGACAAGGTCTTCGGTGCGGGGTGGTCTGGTAGCGTCTCGATATGCGCGACAACATTACGGATTGCCACGTCATCCACCAAGGTCGCCATCATTGGCACCATTTGCTGGCCAAATACGTCGTCCGCATCGGCGCCGCGTTTACCGTGTTTGAATGCCTGGAGTTGACGTTCCATATACCAGCCTTGTTGCCCGGCTAATTTCGGTGCGTTAAGGGCTAGATTGCCTTCGCCTTCAGTCCCATGGCAGGCCGCGCAAACCGCATATAGCGGCTTGCCAGCAACGGCGTCACCAGCCGGGCGCGCGGCGAGTTCTGCGAAGGTTGGTTGCTTAGCTAACCATTTCTCAAAGTCAGGTACTTCATCGAAGACAATTCGGCCGCGCATCGCGAAATGGGCCAGCCCGCAGTACTCCTCACACATGACGTCGAACTCGCCGGTTTTCGTCGGCGTAAACCAGATATAGCTGACAATGCCGGGTACGAGATCCATCTTGACGCGTATCTGCGTGACGGTGAAATTGTGCAAAACATCCATTGAGCGGAGCAGCATCTTGACGGGTTTACCGACCGGTATGTGCAGCTCGGGGTTGTCGACGATCACGTCGTCCTGTCCATCCGGATCCTCTGGGACTAAGCCAAGCGGGTTCGCCACGCTGACATGCCGGGCTTCAACGGCGCCTAGCTTGCCGTCTTCTCCGGGGAATCGGTAGGTCCAATGCCACTGTTGACCGACCGCCTCGACCTGCGCCGCCTCTTCCGGAACGTTGACGAAATCGGCCCACACAAAAAGGCCAGGCCCCAACATCGCCGCGACCCCTAAGGTGGTCAAGCCCGTTAACCAGATTTCGAGCTTCTTATTCTCCGGTTCGTAATCGGCTTTTTGCCCCGGACGATTGCGAAAGCGAAACACGCAATACGCCATGAATACATTGATGGCGACGAACACCGCGCCGGTGACCCAAAATGTGAGGTCAATTGTGTCATCCATCGTGCCCCAGTTCGATGCGAGGGGGGTCAGGTACCACGGACTGTACAAGTGGAATAGCACAGAACCTACGACGAGTAGAAACAACATTATGGCAAAAATCATAGTAAGGAGCCTTCTGGAAACCTAGCGAATATTCGTGTTTAGACGCCGCCGCTGCGAGAATTTAACGAAGCACAGGACATTTGTCAGTGCTTTGCTGCGTGCCATGAAGTGCCGGGTTAAGCACCTGCCGACAAACCGGTTGGGCGGCCGATTGATAGGCGCCACCTCGGTGATCATGGGAATGCGGGAATGTTCGGATCGATTCCATGGTCTTCCGCCTCCGGGCAATGGCTTTTTATAATCTCGCGGATCTCGTCGACGCGGTGGACCGGGATATCGACCATTAATAGGACATGCCCTTCCTCGAGGGCGTCCTCAAACGCTTGGTGATGGTGATGCGGAGTATGTCTCTTCGACGGCGGGTCGGAGATCAACAATCCGATCACGCCACCGAGCACTGGTAGGGAGGCGAACCACATCCAACCGAGTTTGAAGAACGCGCCGTCCGGGAGCCCGTTCGTCACCTTGGCAAGGAGGATGCCGAGAATCAATCCGACAACGGCACCGATAACGATACCGTGGATACCGTCTGAGCGCTGCATCGTCCCGGTTCCGGGTAGGTCTTTAACGTCGATCTCTCCTTTGGCAAGAAAATGCATGTGGTGATCATCAATTTTGCCCAGCAGTAGATCATCCTCAACCCGCCGGGAGGCTTCGACATCCGGTATTACGAAATAGAGTCGTCTATTCATAGCTCGCCACGGTGGTGAATTATCACTTCATTCCATTCCAGGCCTCGACGGACCCGCGGCCCAAGTATAAGCCACTTTTTCGAAAATTGAATAGTTCGAATTATCCCGCCCATACCCATCACCCAGTTTCACGCCTAGTCCGATTCTCGATTTGAATGAAAATCAATGACGCACGGAACGACGCGACGGATGCACAACGGAACTGCGCGAAAGCTGTCAATTCGATTATTAAACGCCGCGCATATAAAGTTAGCGCGTGATTAAAGTGAGCATCAATTTGGGACGTCTCGCGCTCCTGCACTATTATATATTGCGCCGTGGATAATCGCCTCCTGGGACCTCACGGAGGCACCGTACAATCGCGTCGGGTCGAACGATAATGGCCGCACATCGATACGTTATCCAGCGATAAAAAATTCCGATATTTCAAAAACTTACGATAACTAGCGCCGCTACGGAATCGTTGCAGTAAGCGCGCAGAATTTTATCGTTAGATCGGCTAGCGACTTCGATCATTACGGATTTCCCATCGATCTAATTCAGGCAAAATATTGACCCTGAATATTTTTTTCGGCGCGATGATTAGACGTCTCAGTGTTGGAAACTAGTCGCTATCGCATTAAAAATTTAAAAAGACGATACACGTGTCGCAGATCGATCTTTAGAGGTGTCTGCTGACGCGGTGTGGTGATGGAACAATTGTCCAGCATCGCTAGCGTTTGATGTGATTAAACCGTTCCGATTATTGCCGGTAGGTAATGATCAATAAATAACGCGACGAACAATAACGTCAGATAAACGATCGAGTACTTGAACGTTTCGTTCGCGAGTTCATCCCGATGATCAAATATCATGCGGATCGCGTAGTACAGAAAAATGCCGTCTAAAATAAGCGCCGCGACCAAGTACACGGGGCCACACATGTATGTCGCAAAGGGTAGGATTGTTGCCACCGTTAGCAAGATGGTGTAGAGCAATATTTGAATGCGGGTGTAATCGACACCGTGTGTAATTGGCAACATCGGCACGTTCACTTTCGCGTACTCTTCTCGACGGTATATTGCCAGCGCCCAAAAATGCGGCGGCGTCCAAGCGAAGACGATTAAAAACAACAGTAAAGCGTGCGGATCCACCGTACCAGTTACCGCCGCCCAGCCCAATACAGGTGGCGCCGCACCGGCTGCACCGCCGATCACAATATTCTGCGGGGTCGCATGCTTTAAGAACATTGTATAGACCACGGCGTAGCCGATAAGTGATGCGAAAGTTAAAACAGCGGTGAGGACATTGACGAACGCGACGAGTAAATACATCGCGAGGCCGCCGATTAACAAGGCGAACATTAGCGCCTGGGTTCGCGAGATCTCGCCTTGTGGCAAGGGCCTATCTTGCGTGCGCGCCATCAGCGCATCGATCCTGTGCTCAACGATGTGATTGATTGCGGCGGCGGAACCGGCGGCTAATGCAATACCGAGCGTGCCGAAAACAAAGATATCGAGTGGCACGGCGCCGGGCGTTGCTAATAACATCCCGATTATCGCGGTAAAGACGATCAGCAGCACAACTCGAGGCTTGCACAAGGCAAGGTAATCTCGCCATTGCGGACTGACCCCAGTAATTATTGTTGTCTCGTTCATTTCCTCATCGATAATAGCGCGAGGTTGATGTGGGCGTTGCATAATTTAGTGTATCGGAAGAACAAACGCCATTGCCTGCCGTGCGTAGGCGCTTCGGTGAGGCATTAAACCCTCGCTAGGAACCGCGTTAACGTCGCGCTGGTCTTAGCGGTCCGCGTAGGCGCTACGCGGCGCCTGGCACTTCTCCTATTAGTTATTCCGACGGTTTTCCAAATGGTCTTGCGCAGTTGTCGACGCTTCTGAGACCGCCCCGGTGATGTCGTTCTTTCAATTCTCGCGAACGCTGATCGCGAGGATAGTGCCATCCCGAACTAATTGGCCGGTAAAAAACGTTGCTTAGCGAACCCACTTTCGTAGGGTGATAGCGCCCTAATATCGAGTTCTAAGTGCTTGAACATCCATTTATCACCAAGGCGAACATATTGTTCTCGGTATTTGGCGATGAGCCATAACGCCGCCGGATCCGGCACGCTAACCATAGGTTGCCAAAGATCCCAGCGCCCGGCGGCGCTATCACCATCAATTTCGATTATCGGATTTGTGACGTAGTGATTCGCAAATTCAACCTGTCCACTCACGTCGCGAAAAAATCGACGAATTCCTTCGCGTCCATCAGCGCGGCCAAAGGTCCCGCCATCCCAGATGCCATCTTCGACGAACAACCCCGCTATGCCGTCGGGGTCGTATTGTTCATCACAGAAACCGCAATAGCGATGTTTTAGCTGCTTAATTTGCTCGACATCAAACAACCATTGAATCTTCTCAGCATCATCCATTGCGGTATCCTTTCAATAATGCGCGCTTTCGATATAACAATAACTGAAAGCGACGAGCGATGTCAGCGCCGACAAACGGGGCGGCACAGCCGAACAATTAGAATTCTATGTCCGCGCGACATCCGCTGGGGAATGGCTGCGCGAAACTGTGATGGTCTATTTAACTTTCGAAATGATATCTGCTGGATGTCTCGGAGGGGCGGTTGACTAAACGCAAGAGCGTCATCATTAAAAGGGGTGTGAGTATGAATAAACAACAGGCAATTGACACGGTAAACGAGTACATGGGATTGCTGTTAAGCGATTTCCCAAAATCTCTGAAAATGATCAGCGATGATTTTGTATGGGAAAATTTCTTACCAGCCCATATTCCTTTTGGTGGTCGTTACGAAGGCGCTGCCGGGTTAGAAGATTATTTCGAGCAACTCGCCGAGAATTGGGTCATTGGTGAACTCGTATTTCACAATTTTATCTTCGACCCAGAAACAAGAGTTCTGGCCGCGAGTGGCGTAGAAAAAAACGGCAAGGCCATTGCGACTGGACGCGCCTGCGATATGGCGTTTATTTGGGAATTCAGGTTCGCCGAGAACGGCCAGCTAAGTTACCTGCGTGAGTACAACGATACGGCATCAATCGGCGCAACGTTTGACGTCTAGATTTTTGCACCGCCAATGCGCACCGCTCGGTCCGCGAGGCAGCGCCTGCGGCGCGTAACTCGCGCAGGACAACAATCCGGGCATCAATATTTAGGCGCTTTCCGCAAACAATTCGCGTCCGATCAACATACGTCGAATTTCTGAAGTTCCGGCGCCAATCTCATACAACTTTGCATCGCGTAACAGGCGCCCCGTGGGGTACTCATTGATATAGCCGTTGCCGCCTAAGAGTTGGATGGCATCAAGCGCGACTAAGGTCGCTTTCTCCGCGGCATACAAAATGCAGCCGGCCGCGTCTTTACGCGTGGTTTCGCCACGATCGGCTGCCGCAGCGACGGCGTAGACGTAGGCTCGGCACGCGTTCATCGTTGTATACATGTCGGCGACTTTACCTTGGACTAACTGGAATTCGCCAATCGGTTGGCCGAACTGTTCGCGTTCACGAATGTAGGGTGCGACGACGTCCATGCACGCCATCATAATGCCCGTTGGTCCGCCGGAAAGAACAATACGTTCGTAGTCGAGTCCCGACATGAGCACTCGCACGCCTTCGTTTAATTCACCGAGAATATTTTCAACCGGCACTTCGCAGTCTTGAAAAACGAGTTCGCAAGTATTCGAGCCGCGCATGCCGAACTTGTCGAGTTTTTGCGCGGTCGTGAATCCATCAAATCCTTTCTCGACAATGAATGCCGTAATGCCGCGCGGCCCTGCGTCAGGTACGGTTTTCGCATACACAACCAATGTGTCCGCGTCCGGACCGTTCGTGATCCACATTTTATTGCCGTTGAGAACATAGCAGTCGCCCTTATGGTCGGCACGCAATTTCATCGAAACGACGTCCGAACCGGCGCTCGGCTCCGACATCGCGAGCGCGCCTACGTGTACGCCACTCACGAGCTTCGGCAGGTATTTTTCACGCTGTGGGTCCGTTCCGTTGCGGCGGATTTGGTTGATGCACAGATTGGAATGCGCACCATAACTTAATCCAACGGATGCGGATGCGCGGCTAATTTCTTCCATCGCAACGCAATGGGCGAGGTAACCCATGTTGCTACCGCCGTATTCTTCTTCGACAGTTACCCCTAGTAGCCCTTGATCGCCGAGTGCCGTCCAGAGTTTTTCACGAGGA
>CAWLAW010000028.1:0-12578 GCA_963854885.1 Gammaproteobacteria bacterium
ATTGGACAAGATTCCACTGTCAAATTTCCCCCTCTATAACGGGAACCCGAACTTGCTCTACGTTCTATTGAGACTTGTATTCAGTGCGCTCGATGTCATGAAAATAGCTGCGCCCAAATAGTTTTTTCCAGATGGCAATTTAGAGGACGATTGAATGTTACTCCCTCCCTATGACCCTCGGTTGATAATCGACCCATTAACAGATGAGGAAATCTCCGGCGTCCCCGGCGCGGTTGATCGGGGTCGCGAGGACGTCGATCCGATCGTGTTCTCTGTTGTTTACGCGCGGCTCGACGGCATCTTAAGCGAGATGAACGAGACTATCCTCACTACTGCGCGCAATCCGATCCTCTACGGCGCAAAAGATTTCACCTGCACGGTGATGAGTCCGCGTGCCGAAGTGCTGAGCATGCATGATTGCCTGCCGGTTCATGTTGGCACGATGGACCCAGCACTTCGATTCGTGATCCGGGTGTTTGGTGACGACATTCACGAAGGCGACGTGATCGTTAACAACGCGCCCTACGCAGGCAACGCACACGTCGGTGACTGGACCATGTTCGCGCCAGTTTTTCATGACGGCACGCTGGTGGCATGGGCGGCCAACAAGTGTCATTTGATCGATATCGGCGCGCACATTCCGGGTAGCGTCGATGCCAGTGCCCGGGATATTTACGAGGAAGCCATGCATTTCCCAGGGGTCCGCGTGTGTCGCGAGCACCAGCCGATTGAGGACCTGGTGCGATTCCTCGGCTACAACATTCGTTACCCAGAACACTGGTACGGAGATTTTCTTGCGCAGTTGGGATCGTTATGGACTGCGGAGACGCGCATCAAGAGTCTGTGCGAGCGTTTCGGCACGGATGTCGTGAAAGGCTGCTTCTCCGAAGCGCTGAACTACGGCGAGCGTCGCATGATTGATGTGATCCGAAAGCTTCCCGCGGCCGATATCGAGGTCGCTATGACCGGCGAGGTCTTCGAAGGATTCTTCCCTGAAGGTGTACCGCTAAAACTAAAACTCAAGGTCATGCCAGATGAAGGGCGTATCGAATTTGACTATACCGACATGCCCGATCAACAGGACTTCGGTTACAACCTGACCTACGCCACGGCGCGCTGCTCGGCGCTACAGGGCACCTTACCAGTGCTCGACCCGGACATTCCCACCAACGACGGTGCCTTGAAACGCATCACCGTTAAGCTCCGCGAAGGGGCCCTGGCCGGGATCCCACGCTGGCCGGTTGGCACCTCCTTGGCAACGATTGCGCTATGCGACGAAGTCACCAATCTCGTTCTCATGGCTTGGTCGCAAATCATTCCGGAGAACGCGATGGCCGGGATGGGTGAGTATTCGGCGGCAAACTTCATCGGCTTCGGTCGCAGCGCCGCTGGGGAAGATTACGCGCATGCGTTCTATCTCGCCGCGAGCGGCGGCGGAGCCACCGGCACACACGACGGTCTGCCACACATGTTCGGCGCGTGCATCATGGGTAACATGGGCTACGAGTCGATTGAGCAGGTAGAACTCGCGCGCCCGTTTTACGTCCGCGAAGTCAGTGCGATCGCGGATTCCGGCGGCGCCGGTGCGTTCCGTGGCGCGGTTGGCGTGCGTCACCGTATCGAGCCGCGCAATCACGTGTTGAACATTAACTACGGCGGCTCGGGCCATACCTGTCCCGCGTTTGGGATTGGCGGCGCCGCGCCGGGCGCGCTCGCCGATCACTGGGTGGATGACGCGCACAGCGGCGAGAAGCTGGCGGCGCTCAAGAATTCAGGCATCACCAATATTGAAGCCAACCAGGTTTGGGTGGCCGACACTGGCGGCGGCGGCGGGCACGGCGATCCGAGGTCGCGCGATCCGCAGGCGGTTCTGAATGATGTGTGCGACGGTTTCGTTTCGGTTGAGGCGGCGCAGTCCATTTATGCTGTGGTGTTGGTTGTCGCCGACGAAGGCTACAGCCTCGACGAGGCGGCGACAAAAGCGTTGCGGGCTGCAAACTGATGGGTTACCGAATTGGTACAGATATTGGTGGTACGTTCACCGATTTGTCGATCGCATCCGACGGCGCATTGGTCGGCCGTTTCAAGTCTCCCAGCACCCCTGGGCGGCTCTCCGACGGTGTACTGGCTTGCGTACAACTTGCCGCAGACGCGCTGGGGTTAGCGCTTGAAGACCTGCTCGCCGATACTGAAACGTTCGTGCACGGTTCCACCGTCGCAACCAATGCGGTGCTCGAAGGCAAAGTCGCAAAGACCGGTCTGTTGTGTACCCGCGGTACGAAATACACCTTGTGGCGAGGTGAGGGTCGGCGCAACGATATCTTCAACTTCACGCAACCACCGCGCGAACCGCTGATCGCGCCGCGCTACTGCATCGAACTGGACGAAAGGGTTAACGTCGACGGCGAAATCATCAACGAACTCGACGACGAAGACGTTCTGCGCGCAATCGATATCTTAAAGCGCGCAGGGTGCGAGGCAGTCGCCGTCGCGCTCCTTTGGTCCATTCGTAACAGCACGCATGAGCGGCGGATCGAGGCGTTGCTGCAGCAACATTGGCCAGTCGCGGCGGTCAGCTTGTCGTGTGACGTCCAGCCAGTTCTCCGCGAGTACACGCGAACTTCCTGCACTGTCCTGAACGTCATGCTGAAGCCGGTCGTAGCTGCGTATCTAAACGAACTTGAAGCAGCGCTGAAGACAAAACAACTCCGCGGCGAGTTACTGGTCGTATCATCCGACGGCGGTGTCCAACCGGTTAGCGAGATTGTGCAGCGGCCCGTCTACATGTTGTTCTCCGGGCCATCTACCGGTCCGGCAGCCGCGCGCCAGTTCGCAAGCGAAGAAGGCGCACGCGACGCGCTGTTGGTCGACATGGGCGGCACAAGTTTCGATGTCAGCACCGTTATTGATGGGGAGATCACCATCACACGGGACGGGCGGATCAACGATTACCCGACTGGCATTGCTGCGGTCGAGATACTCACATTGGGTGCCGGCGGCGGCAGTCTCGCCCGGGTCGATGCTGGCGGCTTGCTTCAAGTCGGTCCCGAATCCGCCGGCGCCCAGCCGGGTCCCGCCTGTTACAACCGGGGTGGCACGCGCCCGACGGTAACTGACGCATACGTCGCATTAGGCTATCTCGTTCCCGAACGTTTTCTCGGTGGTCGAATGCAGTTGTCGCGAGACGCAGCAGTGGCCGCCATTACCGAGCATGTTGCTAGCCCGCTGAGCCTCGATATCGAAGCGGCTGCGCTCGGTATCCTGCGCGTCGTTAATGAGCGCATGATCAACGGCATCCTCGAGATGACGGTGCGGCGCGGCATCGATCCCAGAGACCTCATGCTTGTTACCGGTGGCGGCGCTACCGGCGTTGCCGCAATCGAGCTTGCTCGCGAGCTCGGCATCACCCGCATCATCGTGCCGCAAGAAACTTCGGTGTTGTGTGCTTTGGGGGCTCTGGACGCAGACCTCAAGTGGTCTAACGTTGTCAGCCTGCCGTCGACAGTTAAAAACTTCGCCGCTGATGAGGTCAATGCCAGCCTCGCCTCGCTGTGCGCGAGTGGCGCAGATTTTCTAGAACGCCTTGGCGTGGACGCGGTGCGTCGCCACTACGAACTATTTGCCTCTGCACGCTACCCGCTACAAGTGACCGAACTCGACGTCGCTTGCCCGGACACGCGGGTCAGCGAGGAAGACCTTGCTGTCATCGCCTCAAGGTTCCACGAAAACTATCGCGATCGTTACAATATTTCGGAACCAGAGAACGATGTTGAACTCGTGATGTGGCGCCTGGTTGCTGCCGGCGTGGTCGAAGCGCCGCGACGCCCTCGCCCGTCGCTTGAGGCGACCGATGGGACAATCGGCGACACTCGCTTTTTCGATGCAGTAACGCAATCCTGGGTCCAGGCGTCTATGGTAGATCCCGATCGCATGGCCGTGGACGAAGTCATCGGCGGCCCTGCGTTGTTGGTTGCCGTGGATACAACGGTCGTCGTGCCGACCGGCTATTCAGCGAGAATGGCGACCGGCGGTTACGTCGTGATTGAACTCGAACGCTGAACTTGGGGATCCGGGTCGCCGGTTTACGTGCAGAGTCCGTCGCACTGATCACTTTGAAGAGTAAAACAGGCGTCGATGCGAACTGCTTTGTTGCCGGTGAAATTAACGGCAATATTAGCGAATATTATCGATCCTGAACTTCCCGCTAAAATTTCCGTAACGGCTTTTGTTCCTTACTACTTCAAGCCGTTCTCGATCAAAAAGTCGCTGATTCCGCGACTCACACCATCCGCATCAAAATACGGTTCGAAATTTGTTCCTTTGACATCTACTGCTTTTGCATGCGGTAGCGCTGCAGCAGCGTTTTGGTGACCGATATATAGCACATCGTCAGGTGCGCAAATTAGCAACGTAGGACATTTAATACCCTGGATAAATAAATCGAAGCGATAGTCCCACACGCAACGGTAAATCATCCCGCGCACTTTCCAAGCGCGTAACGCGGCGGACAATTCATCATTCATGTTATCTAAATCGAGGTTCCCGCCGAGATTGTAAATATAGTCCCAGGTGATTTTCAAATAAGCCGCATCATGCGATGGCCCGGCAGAGCCACTGAACGTTTCGCGAAACGGGATCGCTTGCTCTTCGGTCAATAAAGTCGCTCCCATCATCATGCAACTCTTCACCCGATCTGGATATAACGACGCCATCTCGGCTGCCATTGCTGCGCCCGTGTGGTTGCCAAACATGTGGAATTCGTCGAAGCCGAGTGCATCGATAAACTCTAGTGTGTATTCCTGAAGGCGGCTAATAGAATCGATCTCAGGTGGATCAAACGAACCACCGAAGCCGGGTAAATCGAGTGCGATGCAGTGATGTTTTTCGGCTAGCAGAGTCAGAGTCGGTAAATACGTTTTCGCGCCGCTGAGATTTTGATGCATAAATATTATCGGCGTCTGATCGGATGGACCGCCATAGTAGTAATGGATTTGCCCACTGGGTGTATCAACATAAGCTTTTTTGATCATGTGCAGATCCTCTAATCGCATGTTGTGGCGTGTCATTGTTGGTCAAGCTACTTAACCATCCTGAAGTTTGAGTATAGGACAATCAACGTCCATTTTCCGTTTCGCGGCGTACCGCGCATTAACGGATCCTTTCTGAATTAGATTGACCCGCGCTGGACGGCTGCAACGGGACCTTAAAGGATGGCTGAGCGCTGCGATAGCGATAGACAGCGCGTGGAGTCGAGGTACAAACTACGCTTGACGTTAAAATTATTTAACGGGAATTGTTTTCCATTAATGTGCGACGCCGCACCAGGGTGAGGCCTGGCGGCTGATACAAAAATACGTAATTCGGTAACCAGAACGAAAGGGAGTGAGATATGCGTTTGGAACATTTGTTTGAATTTTCGGTGGCCATCAAACCGATAATCAGCGCGGGCATGACGACTGCGGGAGAGCGCCTTATCGCGGATTTGGACGGTGGTACGTTCGACGGACCGAAACTAAAAGGCAACGTGCGCGCGAGTGGCGCCGATTGGGCGCTATCGTGCAACGATGGGACGATCAAGATCGACGTGCGCGCGGTGCTCGAAACCGATGATGGCGCGCTCATTTACATGCCCTATCGGGGTCGCATAGTGGTGACCGATTCGATCGGCAAAGTGCTCGCCGACGGCGAAGGCGAAACTCAGTATGGGGACACCTATTGGATAACCCAGGTTCAGTTTGAATGCGGCGACGAACGTTACGCCTGGCTGAATTCGGTAATGGCGGTGGGCGAAGGAAAAATCGCGCCCAACTTGGCAACTTACCGGGTGTCGGCAGTCCAAGCTGATTAAAGTCGCTTGGCCGTTCGAGCGCGGATTTGCCCTTTGGTGAGGCAGGCTACCGAGTCGGCTGGTACATCCTATCGCGGCGCAGAATAGATGGCTGTTCAGCGCCTGAAAGCAGACCGTCATATTCCCATCGGGAATGAGCGCGATCGGCCACAACCGGTCAGTCGCGGCGTTCTACGCCACGCCACTATTCAAGGTTAAACGATGCCCTGTCGAAACCTTCAACTGATGAGCAGGCCCAACAGCTGGGCCGAGACCGGCTACAGTCTTTCGCCGCGTGGACCGTGGAACAGCGAACCGCAGACGAACTTTTATTGTGCGATATCAGCAAACACACGCGTTCGTGGCTAATGGTTAATCCCTGCGGGGATAGAGGAAATCCTGAAACACGACTGTATTTTGGTTCTGCGGTTGTACCGGTTCCGGTCTTATGGTCTCGGAAGCCCCGTCTAGGCTTCCTATTTTACGCGCTGCGTGGATTCCACAAGCTTTACTCAAAAGCACTATTAACATCAGCGAAAAAACCTCCCCTTGCGAGCCGCATGTAGCCGCCGTCTCGACTTTGCATCAATGCCAAGTTAGCTAGTCCTCGATTGGCGCCATTGGCAATATGTTGTCGTCGCTTCGGTACCGTAGGGTTTCGGATTTGACGTCCTCAACTGGGCGCTGATCAGAGATATGCCAAACGCCCTTCGCGTCACGCCATTTATAAACTTCGGTCGTCGTGGCGGGAAGTTCTAATGGCGTGCCGTCAAGAAAGTTGGCCAAGGCATCACGCTCGAAGACGTAGCAATACGCGCCAGCCGCGCCCAAGAGAACGCTCGTGAAACGTACGATTCGCAACATGCTCGTTTGATTAAATGTTCGCTATTAATCGCGGCAAATCGTGTACCCCATCCCTGTCCAAGCGCACAATAAGGCGCTCCCGCTGATGTCGGAGGATACGCAAATTATCTACACCCGGACTTCGTAATAAGCGTTTAATGGGTTGTCGAAATCGTGCATCCGAAAATTAGAAAATCCAGCTTCTTGGGCCATTTTTTCCGCCATGGCGCTGCCGAACCCAACAGTCCCAAGTCCTTCCCCCTCGGGAGTAGACAAACTAGAAGACATGCAACACAAAACCGAAAAGCCGTAGAGCATTGGTAGCAACGGGTTCGCTTGCTCCAAATTTTCTTCCAATGAAGCACCGCAATGAATGTCGGCGATAAACCAGGTGCCATCGGGTTTAATCGCTTTTCTTATCGCCCGAATTGCGTCGCTTGGATGCGCCATGTCGTGGATACAGTCCAAGGTCGTGATCAAGTCGAAACTCGCATCGTCGGGCATCGGTTCGACGCTTGCATCGTGAAACGTCACGTTGTTAATAGCGTATTTGGCTTTATTCGCCGCCGCCCGCTCGAGCGCATGTTGCGATATGTCATAACCGTGCAACTCTGAATTTGGGTAGGCCTTGCCAATTTCAAGGAGCGCGACCCCCGCACCGCATCCGAGATCCGCAACTCGCGCGCCTTTGCTTAACTTCTCCGCAACGCCGTCTAATGCCGGGATGGCAACAGGGACAAGTTTGTGGCGAAACCAGGGGGCGAGTAGTCGCTCTACGCCGCGCGCCGCGTCTGGCCCCAGTTCGTCATAGGTTAATCCCAAACCGGTCTTAAAAGCTTCCGGTATGCGCAACAATATGTCACCCATTAGTTGTGGAACGTGACTAACCCCGCCAGCACAAAATGCCGGGCTCGACTCATCGGCAAGCACCATCGCCGCTTCATCGCTCAGGGTAAATTTTCCGCCGGCATAATCGATGTATCCGGCTGCAGCTTGACCGTGCAGCCATTCTCGGACCCAACGCTCCGACAAGCCGAGTTTGTCTGCAAGCCCATCGGTCGTCATTGGGCCAGCGCCCTGCATTGCTCGATAAAGCCCCATGGAATCACCCAGCCAAACCATCGCAGTGGTCATTGCGCCGCCGAGATCCGTAAATACTTTTCCGGCTAACTCGCCGACCTTTGATTGCTCTGCTTTAGACATGGGGCTCTCCTAGTTCAGTTTTATTTTGGCTGCTTGTATAGCGTTCTTGTGCGGGTATCGAGGCGGTGATCGTCTCAACATCGGCTTTCGCGTGTTTTAAAAAAACAATTCCATACGGTTCAATAATCATTGTTTATGTTGAGACCGCGTCTATTCAAGACCTGCGGCGATCAAGCTTTGCGCTGCCAACTTCGCGCGCGTTCCTTCCGGATCGAGCGCTGAGGCCTTATCCAAATCTGCAATCTCCTCGGGCACAAACCAGTGCAAACGTTCGGGGTCATCGTGATATGCCGCCCATACAACTTTCGCGATCTCAATCGGTTGAATTAGTCGGAACATTCCATCCGGAGCGGCGTTATCTCTCCACTTGTCGGGGATAATTGCCGTGTCGATTAAGCCTGGTAGGGTGTCGGCAACTCTAACACCGAAACGCGCAAATTCTACCGAGAGTGCCTCAGTTAAGCCTTTAACCGCGTGTTTCGTTGCCGAGTAAACGGCGATCCCCGCCATGCCAAATGTCGCCGACGAAGAAGACGTGGTGAAACAAAGCGAATTCGGCGTGGCTTTGAGTAAATCGGTGGCTAGATGAATGCCGTTTAACACGCCGACGAAATTCACATTCACGACGGCCATAATGTCGTCGAACGATTGCTCATCGAAAAAGCCACCATGCCCGATACCCGCGTTGTTGAACAATAGATCCAACCGACCACCGGTGCGCTCGCCAAACTCAGACAATGCCCGTTTATAATCCGGGCGATTAGTCACATCGAGTACACGCATTGTTGTGTTTTGCTCGCCAAGTTCCTCTGACAAGGCCTGCAACCCGGCTGGGTCGACGTCGTATCCACCAACAAACCAACCTCGCTCGGAAAAAAGTCGCGCAGTTTCCCGGCCCATGCCGCTCGCAGCACCGGTGATAAATATCGATTGTTGTTCGCTCGTGTCGTTCATCGGTTAAGTCCTCAGTACTCGAGAATTTCATCGGCTGCTAGCTCAAACACTGAGAGTCGGGCCTAAGAATCGGAGGCGCTATGGCAGTAAATATCGTGATGGATGTAGATGTAACGGCCAATCGCTTGGCACTAATGATATGCGGCGACTTCGCGAAACAAAAGGGGGCAACCTTCGGCAATTCAGCGGGCCTTGGTTGAGTTGGTGCAGCGCGATAAGGGATTTTCAGGCGGAACTATGCGCGCGCTTAGCCAAGACTACGAGAGCTCGATACTTATTCCGGCAATTTCAGCGATGTCGACCTGCAGCTGAAAACAGAATCGCGGTCTACGCCGCTTTCTTGTTCTTGATGAACTCGAACAAATCTTTGCTTTGTTCGGCGATCATTCCATTGACCATCGCAAGAATTTCCGCTGGCGCTTTGTCAGGAGAACCGGAGTCATACGGTGGTGCTGGGCGGTACTCGAAGACCAGTTGCATCGCCTGCGCGACAGGTGGCGCAACGACCTCCCCGATCAAGGTTAAGGCGAAATCCAATCCGGCGGTTATGCCGCCTCCCGTGATGCGCGATCGATCGACGACAACGCGCTGATCGACCACCTCAATTGCAGAATACGCACTTAAGCTATCAACCCAGCCCCAATGCGTGGTTGCCTTGAAACCGTCGAGTAATCCCGCTTCGGCCAAGATAAGCGCACCGGTACAAACTGACGTAACGTATTGAGCGCGACTCGCCTGATCCTTTAAGAACTGTTGAACTTCTTCATTGAGCATTTGCGGAAGCACGTTCCCGCCGCCCGGCACGAGCAAAATATCTAATGCTGGACAATTTGTGAAATCGTAATCGGGAGTGAGCATAGCGCCGCAATCAGATTTCATCGGTGCGGAGTCTTGCGCGAACGTGAAAGTATTAAATTGCTCTACGAGTGCGAACATTTGTAGCGGCGCATAACCGTCCAGCATGGTCATATCTTCAAAAATATAAATGCCAACGTTCATTGGTGTCGTCATCTTGGATACCTGTTATGACTAAGCCTTTACGACGGTAAAGAACTCACTAGCAATGCAGCGAGTATTTGTGATTTGATTCTAATCGGCGACATCAATAAATTATTGTACTGTTTCGAACAATAATTAAAAACGGACGCAAAAACAAGCCACACGGTTTGGAATGCTTGGCATGACTCGGCTTGTGCAATGTACTGTGCGCTTTGCATGCGCAACGAAACTGACTGGTAGACTCGCGCTATTGTGCTCTCAATCGAATTACTCTTAGGCATTGTTGCCGCTTTTCTCATCGCTGGAATTGTAAAAGGCGTTATCGGCTTCGGACTACCTAGCGTCGTGCTCGCGTTGCTGGCTGCTACGGTTGGATTAAATGAAGCGATGGTGCTCTTGCTGGTGCCCTGTTTCGTAACAAATTTGTGGCAAGCACTGAGTGGCGGCAAATTAGTTTATGTCCTCAAGCGGTTCTGGACCTTGCTATTGGGCATCGGACTTGTCAGTTGGGTTGGTGCAAGCTGGCATGTGAGCACCGATCCTCGTTGGTTGATCAGTTTATTAGGTGGACTGCTCTGCGCCTATGCCTTGATGAGTTTGGTCATCCGTCAGATCCCAGCCCCCGGTCGTCACGAAATCGTTCTGTCACCCATAATGGGGGCAATATCAGGGCTGTTGAACGGCCTGACCGGTTCGTTCGTCGTGCCCGGTGTATTGTATCTTCAGGCGCTCGGCTTACCGCGCGATACCCTGATTCAAGCGCTTGGCGTACTGTTCATTACTTCGACAGTTGCGCTGGGAATTTCATTGCGCGGCAATGGATTATTATCCGGAGAGTTCCTTGTGCTTTCGGTTCTAGGGGTCATTCCCGCGCTGTTAGGTATGCGCTTTGGTCTGGTGCTTCGCCAAAAACTAGATGCCGTGCAATTTCGACGCGCATTTTTCGCCGCGCTGATGGGATTCGGTATCTATCTTTTGATCAACCCCGTGGTGCATCAATGATGCGAAGATTTTCTTACAACGATTCGCTTAGTTTCAGAAGTATTCCCCTGTACCGACGATACAACAACGTACAATACGCACTGCCATAAGTTATCTGCGCGCAACACATGCCTGATTTCGTCACAACGCGAATACTAACCAGTCCGCCGCGCGGTCTGGGGCGCCCACATCGCGTTCGGCGTTTTATCTTGATCTCGACTGCCGTATTAATAGCGCTCGGCAGCATCTGGTCGATCTACGCCATATTTTCCGGTCACAAAGTTCTGTTGATCGCCGATCTCATACTTATCGGCATCGGATCTTTAGCGCTCATTCTTGTGCGTGTGGGTTGGATAAATTCGGCAATTCATCTCATCCTAATCTCATTGCTAATCTGGATCCCGATGATGGCGTTTTTTGTATCGGGCTCTGGGGTGAACAACAATGGCGCGGTTCATTACTGGTTAATTGTTTATATCGTTGGCCTACATTTCGTGCTGTTCGATGTCACACGTGTTATCCAAACGTTTTACATTGCGACTGCGATACTCATCTTTGTAGTTATCGAATACAACTTAGTACCGCTGACCCCAAAATATGGATTCCCCGCACATGAGACGTTGTTTGGACACGGGCTCACACTTGGCTTAGTGCTCATTTCGATCGCGATTATCATGCGTACCTACATTGCCGAATTGGCCGCAGCGGAACACGATGCGCGTGATGCAAATCACCGATCCGAGCAATTGCTTCAGAGCGTACTTCCACGATCGATAGTCGCGCGAGTGCGTGCGCACGGCACGACATTTACGCAGAGGGTTGATAGTTGCTCGGTGTTGTTCGCTGACATCGTCGGGTTTACCCCGATGGCATCCCGCCTTAGTGCGGAAGAGCTCGTCGGACTACTGAATACCGTATTCAGCCGCTTCGACCGACTCGCCGAGGAGCACGGTGTGGAGAAAATAAAAACTATCGGCGACGGCTATATGGCCGCGTGCGGATTGCCGGAATATCACGACGATCACGCCGTACGTACAATGAAATTGGCCCAAGGGATGCTCGCGGCAGTCGGCGACTTCGACGATCTGGAAGTGCGTATCGGCATTAATAGTGGGCCAGTCCTCGCCGGCATTATTGGACAGAGCAGAATTGCATTTGATCTATGGGGTGAGACGGTTAACGTCGCTTCGCGCATGGAGTCCCATGGCATGGCTGGAAAAATACAGGTCACGGAAACGACTTATGCCATCCTTCGAACAGATTTTGAATTTGACGAACCACGCGAAATTCAGGTGAAAGGCAAAGGCCTCGTGAAAGCGTATTTGGCTTGCGGGTTACCACTCACCTAACGGTTATTGCGCGACATTGCTCTTAGTAACCGGCCTTGTTAGAGTCCCATGGTGTTCAGCTTCGACAAAAGCGCGCGACTAAAGATTGCCGGCTATCTACTGCTAGCAGTGACGTTGCGTTCGTTTATCGCTGCCGGCTGGATGCTACAAATCCCTGCCGGCTCGGGGCTGAACGCACCGCTACTATCAATCTGCCCATTACAGACTCAGGGAATCGACGCTTGGCTATCCGGTGCGGATACGAACCATAGCCACCATGGCGGAGACCATAGCGACGGCGATAGCAACGCCAGCTTAACGATTAGCGATCCAAGCTGTGCGATTTGGGCGAGCACTGCGCTCGCCACAGTCGCCGCCGACCATCCGGCACTTGCGCTACCGCGCATCGCGTCCCCGATCGATCTCGGCCAGTCATTTGAGAT
>CAWLAW010000029.1:0-12550 GCA_963854885.1 Gammaproteobacteria bacterium
TGTGGTTTATCGCGGGACGCCGATACCGTTTCGATCGCTTGTGCGCCGGCCGACGTTACAAGCTCATAAAATTCGTCGAGATTCGGACCGCTAGCGTACTGTTTAAACGTGACGTGAACGACGACCCCCCGTTCACCCGCATCGGGACGCTCAAACAAGTGCTAAAACCTGCGGCTTACTCAAGCACTTCTGCGCCGTCGTCTTCGTCTTCGTCGCCTTCGACGCGAGGTAGTTTGACGTTACGACTCGGTACAACCGTGGAAATCGCGTGCTTGTAGACCATTTGACTTACCGTGTTTTTCAGTAGTATGACGAACTGGTCGAACGACTCAATCTGGCCTTGAAGTTTGATCCCGTTCACCAAATAGATAGACACCGGAATCCGTTCCTTTCTTAGCGCGTTGAGGTAGGGTTCCTGCAGGGACTGCCCTTTGCTCATACCATCCTCTCCTTTAAATTATTGTTTTTATTTGCTGGAAGTGCCTGCATTGGCGCTTAAACACGCCTTGAGCTCTTAGTGACTTTCTAGCTAATTATATTGAAGATGTAGTTTTAGCGCCATAGCCAACTGTTCGATTGAATTCTCCCGGTCACTATCGACCCATTTACTATCCGACACGCCCCGAAACCAGGTAAATTGCCGTTTAGCGAGTTGCCTGGTCGCAACGATTCCTCGCTCAACCATCTCCTCGTAGCTGTACTCACCATCTAGATAGTGCCAGATGGCCCGGTACCCAACAGTCCGCAACGCCGCGTATTGCAGACTGAGATCCCCTCGTTCACGCAATGCTGCTACCTCATTAACGAAACCAGCCGCCAACATTTCGCTAAATCGCCGCCGAATTCGGTCGTGCAGCCAACTCCGCTCGCTCGGCGCTAGCACCAGCTTTAGGGCATGAAACGGGAATCCAGATTTTTTCGCGGTCCGCCACAGGGTCGACATCGGCGTGCCAGCAACCTCGAATACCTCCAGAGCACGTAGAATTCGCTGCGTATCGTGTGCATCAATGCGTGCAGCACTCACCGGATCGACCTGCTTTAATCGTAGATGTAGCGTACTTAGACCGACCTCTTGAAGTTCTTGCTGCAGATTATTACGCACTCTGTCATTACGCTTTGGCAGCGTCGTGATGCCATGTTCTAAGGTCCGAAAATACAGACCAGTGCCGCCGACCAATAACGGTGTGCGGCCGCGCCGGGCAATCGAATCAATCGCCGCCAGTGCGTCGTCACGGAACTGTCCTGCCGAGTAATTCTCAGCCGGATCTCGAATGTTCACGAGCCAGTGCGGATAACGGGCGAGAACCGCAGGGTTTGGCTTGGCCGTACCAATATCCATACCGCGATACACCAAGGCCGAATCGACGCTTACGATCTCGCAGTTAAATCGTTCGACGAGCGCGCACGCCGCGGCCGTTTTCCCGCTGGCCGTCGGTCCCATCAAAAATATCACTGGCGGGTGCGCGCCGGGTACCGACATCAGTGCGCCTGACCTGCGAATAATTTGGCAAGGTCTGCCGTTTCAAGGTCGACACAGAAAGTCTCGATGTCGACGTCGATTTCTATTAAGCGCTCGCACAATGCTGCGTACCACTGGCGTCGCTCAGTGAGTCCGGCTGGGGCCCTAAACGCGCTCGCAGCAGCTCGTGCAATTGCCTCCGGTAGATAATCCGTGGCTTGACGATTGGCCAGCACGTCGCGGCCAAACTGATTCGTATCAACGTCATTCACCACCACGGGGATTGCTCTTAAAGCGACGGTATCCGGGTTCAATTGACCGAACTCTACCCCCCAGGATTGGAAGCTCTGGAGATCGTCCTCAGTTATCGACGTTTTGTACGTTTCCGGGATAATTAGTGGTTTCGACCCTATTTCGCGGCGCGCGAGCCGAGCGCCGACGAGCGCCGAAATTGCGCCGTGGGCGTCCAGTATCGTTAACGTTCCATCGCGTTCGATCAGCGCGAATCGATGATATGCCACAGACAATAAATTGTTTCTTTGATCACTTGGATGGATTGGAGGCCGCGAGTGGTTAGGACGCTGATGATGCGTGCGATTAAATGCGACGGTGCTAGGTTCTGCTACGGTGCGGATCGCAGATTCTTCTAATACCGGCGGGTAGAGGTCCCCGACGTTGTGGATTTCGTCACGCGCGGCAAGCGCCCGATTTACGCAAGAATAGACCACATCATGGATTGTCCGGGGATCGCGAAACCGTACTTCGGCTTTGCCCGGATGCACATTAACGTCGACATCAGAACTGGGTAAGGTTAAGTGCACCGCGTACGCCGGATGCCTTCCGGGAGCAATCATGCCGTCGTATGCCATGCGCACGGCGTGCGCAATGTGGCGATCACGCACAATTCGTCGATTAACCGCGACATATTGAAGGTCCGAACCCTGTCTCGAGTAGGACGACTCACCGACCCAACCTGTGACACTTAGCGCGTCAAGATCAGCGGTCAATGGCCTAGCCGCGCGCATAAAGTCAGCGCCGAATAGGCTCTGCCAACGACGTGAACCAGCACGTCCATCCTCGCAGCCAGGTAACGACAATGTCTGGCGTCCATCGTGAAACAATGTGAATGACACACCCGGGTAGCAAAAACCCGCACGGCGCACGAACTGCTGACAATGCAAATATTCCGTGCGCGGTTGCTTCAGAAACCGACGCCGGGCGGGAACGTTCGCGAACAAATCGCGCACCACGATTGTCGTTCCAATTGGGTGGGCCTCAGGCGTAGGTCGGGTGAGATCCCGACCCGGTTGGGCGTCGGTTCGCCACCCGTGTGAATCTGCCGCAGTGCGCGAGATGCAGCTTAATTCTCCTACGGCAGCAATAGTCGCGAGCGCTTCGCCGCGAAAACCGAGTGATGCGATCGATTGTAGCTCGCTCGATTCAACGAGCTTACTCGTGCAATGTCGAGATAGTGCGAGGTCCAATTGATCTGCGGGGATGCCATTACCATCGTCACGAAGCAGAATACGCTCGATACCCCCCTCGTCCAGTTCGATCGTGATGCGGGTCGCGCCGGCGTCGAGGCTGTTCTCGACAAGTTCTTTTACGATCGAGGCCGGGCGCTCAACCACTTCGCCGGCGGCGATTTGATTGATCACGTGGTCGTCTAACGGTCTGATTCTGGGGTTTTTCGACATGCCCTACAGTTTAGCAGCGTGTCGGGCGAAGCGATCGAGCGTTACGGAATTTTCAAAACTGCCCCAAGTTTCACGCCGTCGCTGGGTAGGTTGTTGGCAAGTTTGATACTTTCCATGCTCACCTCATAACGATTCGCTATGACAGACAAGGAGTCGCCCCGGCTCACCCGATGGCGGCGCTGTTGCGCCAGGCGCGTGCCCGGCGGCGTGCTTCCTTCAAAATAAGTTCTAACGCCGCCGAAGATCGATGCTGCCAAGGTACGCTGAAATTTCTTCGAACGCAGGCGGGTTTCTTCTGCCGGGTTCGATATGAATGCGGTCTCGATAAGTAACGATGGAATGTCGGGCGATTTTAATACCATAAATCCGGCGTGTTGTACTTCCCGTTTGTGCACTTTCCCAAGCCGTTTTAGAGCACGGAGAACTGCTTTCGCGGCATCAATACTCGCGTCCAAAGAGGCGGTTTGCGACAAATCAAGGAGTACTGATTTCAGTACATCGTCCTTATCATCTAGGCGTACGCCGCCGATTAAATCTGACGCATTCTCATTTTCGGCCAGCCAATGAGCAGCTTCGCTGCTAGCACCGCGTTGTGACAGTACGTAAACGGACGAGCCACGAACCCGTGGGTCGCGAAACGCGTCAGCGTGAATAGAAATGAACAAGTCGGCTTTCGCGCCACGGGCTTTGCTCATCCGTTTGCGCAAATCGAGGTAGTAATCCCCGTTGCGAATTAACACCGCTCGCATGCCGCTGTAGCGATTAATCAACTTGGCTAGTTCTTGCGAAATCGCCATCACCAAATCTTTTTCGTAAGCGCCGCTCGGCCCAATTGCGCCAACATCTTGACCGCCATGACCTGCATCGATGGCAATGACTATGTCACGCAGCGTATTCGGCCGCTTCACGACAACGGGTTTTGCTTTTAAGGTCTGGTGCTGCGTGCGCGCCGCTCGGGCCGCTAATTTTGGTACCGATTTCTCACCCAAACTAAGCACCAAACGATCGCCATATTGCATGCGCGCGGGCAATAGAGAGACGCTGTGTTTGAGCTGGCGCGACAAGTCGAGCACGACCCGCAACTCGTTGTCGCCGCGGCGCGCGTAGCGCAGTCCTGTGACTGGCGCAGTAGGAATCTTCGGCAATACCAGTCGATTTTTGATATTGGCATCGGAAAAATCGACCACTAAGCGATGCGGATTTTTGAATTCAGAGAGCCGATACTTCAGCGGCTCGCTTAAATCGAAGACCACCGTTGTTCGTTCAGGCCCCTGCCACATGCGTACCGCTTCGACTTCTGCGGCATTTGGCGCGAAACTACAACATGTGATCAGTAAAAATATGATACTACGCATATAGATACGAACGTTTTCTAATCATTATTCTGTACTATTCTGCGCGTTCTCAGAATTTATTCAAGTACAACATCGATACTCGTGATAACACTATGAGTTTACATACTTACTTTCTAGATTATTGAGTATTTTCGAGCCTTGCTCCGTATTCGCCTTGATTTGCACGTCGCGGACCGTCCGGCGCACCGAGATGTCGATGTTGAGATCGGCATTCGGTAATGCGCCATAGCCTTTCTCGGGCCACTCAACTAAACAATCGGCGCTGTCGATAAAATATTCATCCAACCCTATGTACTCGAGCTCCTCGGCATCCTCGAGGCGATATAAGTCGAAATGGTGGATCCACCGTTGATCGAATTGATAGCTTTCAACAAGCGTAAACGTTGGACTTTTTACCGCCCCGAGATGTCCTCGAGAACGTATAAAACCGCGCGCGAATGTCGTTTTCCCGGCAGCCAGATCCCCGGATAGAAAGATCGACAAGGGTTGTTCAGCGTGTGCCGCTATTTGGGCGCCGAGCTGTTCCATTTCGCTTTCTGCGTTGATGCGTATGTTTAAAATCTCAATTTACCAACGTTCGAATGTGCTCAAATAGATCCGAAGCTAAAAGGCCACGTTCGCCACGCCGCGCCGCGGAGTCGCCGGCCACTGCGTGCACGCAGGTACCGAGCCGCGCTGCTTCAGCGGCAGGAAACCCTTGCGCGATTAATCCGGCAATTATTCCAGTTAACACGTCCCCCATCCCACCAGTTGCCATGCCCGGATTCCCCGCCCCGACCACCGCCATCAAGTCCCCATCAAAAACAATCGATCCGGCACCTTTAAGGACAACACAACCGCCGTACATTTGTTGCAACCGTAGCGCGGCATTAAACCGGTCTGCCTTGATTTCGGCGGTCGTGACACCGAGCAGGCGAGCAGCCTCTCCTGGATGAGGCGTTAGTACCCAGTTGTCTCGCTTCGTCGGTTCTGCCGCGAGCAAATTAAGCGCATCGGCGTCGACGACTAGTGGCAGCCGAAGCGGCAAAACAGCGCCGAGTAATGCCGCACTCCAAGCCTGTTGACCCAAGCCGGGGCCGATCGCAACGCAATTAACTCGTTTCAAAAGCCCGCTTATGTCGCTAGGCTGCGCGGCGCGATGCACCATCAATTCGGGGCGCTGAATGTTCACGTAGTCCGCGACTTTCGGGTGGGCTGCAACACTGACGAGACCGCTGCCGACCCGCGCAGAAGCTTCACCGGCCAATCGGATTGCGCCGCCATAGCCCGGCGCACCACCAATCAACAAAACGTGGCCATGATCGCCTTTATGCGCGGTACGCTCGCGCGGGGCCATCGTCGCATCGATGTAGGACGCATCGAGCAACCTCGCCGTCGCTTTGATTTGCGGTTCGATTTGCGGCTCCGATGCGTCGTCCACCCCAAGATCGCAAAGCACGATATGGCCCGTAAAAGCTGGCCCGTCACCGGTGTACAAACCTTGTTTGGACGCAATGAATGTCACCGTTAAGTCAGCTCGAACTGCGGTGCCCAGACGCGCGCCAGTTGATGCGTGAATCCCAGAGGGGATATCGAGACTCATTACTGCAGCTCTCGCTGCATTGATTAGCTCAATAGCGGCAGCTAGATCTCCGCGAATGGGACGAGAAAGCCCTATGCCAAAAATCGCATCGACAACTATATCTGCATTGTCGAGGGAAGAGAGCTCTGACTCGACTTCGATGCCGTCGGCGATCATTGCCTCTAAACAGGCGCGCGCATCATCTCCAAGTGAATTTAGAGTCCCCAACTGGAGTACGCGGACTGAGCGCGAATCGGCTTTCGCGAGACGCGCCACAACGTATCCATCGCCGGCATTGTTGCCGCTCCCACAAACGACGGTAATTCGATTACTTCGTGGCCAGCGACGTTTCAGTTCGCCGTATGCATCCGTGCCGGCACGGACCATGAGCTTGAGCCCTGAGTTTCCGGCGCGCCGGACGGTTTGCGCATCTAATGCGCGAACAGCCGCCTCATCATAGAGGCCTACAGATGAGACCCTAGCCATCCGGACGCAGAAAATGTTCGCGATAGTGGCGCAGCTCCCCGATCGATTCGCGAATGTCATCCATCGCCAAGTGTGCTCCACTTTTTCTAAACTTCGGTAAGCTTGGCGCCCATCGGTTCGCCAGCTCTTTTAACGTGCTGACGTCAAGATTCCGGTAATGAAAAAATTCCGCTAGTAGGGGCATGTACTTGTAAAGAAATCGGCGGTCCTGGCAAATACTGTTTCCACACATTGGCGATTTGCCCGACGGAACATATTTCGCCAAGAACGCGAGCGTTTCTTGTTCGGCCATCGCGCATGACACGTTACTTTCTCGAACGCGCTGGGTGAGCCCGGAGTTACCGTGGTGCGAGGTATTCCAATCATCCATTTGCCCGAGTATCGCGTCCGCTTGATGAATCGCAAAGATCGGTCCGTCAACAGACTCGCTGAGGTGTTGATCCGTGACAATAGTCGCGATTTCTATGATGCAATCGGATTCGGGTTCCAGACCAGTCATTTCTAGATCGATCCAAATAAGATTCGATTCAACACTATCCATTAGATGGTCCTTGAAATGTCTAAGCTCGGCAACGTCGGCCATTGCCACGCGACCTCAACGTAGCGCGTGGCGCCGTTCGTTTTGTCAATATTCGCGGCGCGTCGCAATTGCGTGCGATAAAGTCGATCCATCGACATATTCGAGTTCACCGCCCATTGGAACGCCGTAGGCGATACGAGTAACAACGACCTTAGCGCGTTCAGCTAAGTCTTTTAAGTAATGTGCCGTCGCCTCACCTTCCATCGTGGTGCCGGTCGCGACAATTAACTCCTTAATTTCCCCGCTGCGTAAGCGCCGATCGAGTAAATGTAAGCCCAGCGTTTCCGGAGTGATCCCATCTATCGGCGATAAATGCCCCATCAACACAAAGTACTTGCCTCGATAATCGGCAGCCTGTTCGATCGACACTACATCCATCGGGCTCTCGACGGCACATAAAATTGAGTCGTCTCTAGAAGTCGAGGCACAGGTTCGACACAGTTCGCTTTCGGTGAACGTTCGGCACGATCCACACTGCCCAATTTTATCGAGGGCCTCGGCCATAACCCGCGCCAGCTTTAAGCCTCGATCCCGATCGCGCTCGAGCAAGTGAAACGCAATGCGTTGCGCCGACTTCGGCCCAATGCCCGGCTGCATTTGCAACGCTTCAATTAACTGATCGAGTAGCGGTTGATTCGTCAAGTCAATCTATTCCAAACGCAGCTTGATAGCACGTCGCGCGCGAGACCGACAGTGCGGATTCGAATGACCGCGCGATTTTTGCAACAGTCCGGGCGGTTAAAATGGTAATTTAAATCCGGCGGGCAAATTCAATCCAGCCGTCATACCCGCCATTTTTTCCTTGCTTACGGATTCCACTTTGCGCACTGCGTCGTTGATTGCCGCGGCGACTAGATCTTCAAGCATGTCCACATCGTCACCGATCAATACTGGATCGATCTTCACCGATTTCACGTCGCGATTACCTAGCATTACGACCTTCACCATCCCGCCACCTGATTCACCGACGATTTCCATCGCCGCCAATTCCGCCTGCGCACGCTCCATGTCTTCTTGCATGCGCTGGGCTTGCTTCATTATGTTTCCAAGCGGACCTTTCATACGTGTATCTCACCTCTCAATTTCAATTATCGAGACCCGGACAAATCACCACGTGGCTCGACCATTTCGATGGTCGCGCCAAATTCTTCCTGAAGCGATTTCACGGTCGGATCCGACGTTATATTACGCTCAGCTTCCTGCTGGCGCTGTAGTTGGGCGTCACTGATGCGTTTTGACGGCGTATCCAGCGTTTGCTCAGCCTCGATGACCAAGCGTATGCGGATATCCGCTCCAAGTTTTTGCTTGAGCGCCAGTTCAAGACTGTTGATCAATCGTTCGACCCGCAGGTTCTCGTGCTGTGGTGCAAGCACCAGGTCGATGAACTTTCCGTTGTAGGCTTTTAACGCGGAATTGCGCGCAAGCTCGCGCACCAGGCCCTCCAGTTTCAAACTGGAAACCAACTCATACCAGTCGAGTTCGTGCGACTCCGCACGATCTTCCGCGCCAGGTTTCGACTCGGCCAATGCTGTATCTGCAGTCCCTGCGTCAATTTCGCGTTGAGCCGCCGGTTCGCCGTCGGACGCTAAATTTGGTTCGTCGGAAACGGACCTGGCCTCACCGCTCGGTGCACCCGTGTCACTCCTGCTTAGTGTTTCACCCGCACTGAGCGGATCCGGATCGGCAATCGCGCTCGGCGCTGGCGATTGCGCGTCACTTGTTGCGACTTTTCTGGGTCGTTCACGCGACGCTGCACGGACCGTGTCCCCCCGGCGAGATTGTGCACGCCCTGGGGACGGCGCCGTCGGACGATTGCTGGCAGTCTTCGGGCGAGCACTTTCTTGCTGCGGCTCGACGGATTCCGGTCGAAAAGCAAGCATGCGTAGTAACACCATCTCGAAACCCGATTGCGGGTCCGGCGCGAGTGATAAATCGCGGCGGCCGATGAGCCCTATTTGATAAAACAACTGGCATTCTTGGGCGGTTAAACGAGCGGCGAGTTCAATGACATCATTCGACTCATCCAGTTCGCTACTGCGCTCACCGAGTGATTGGAAAACCGCGACCCGTCGTACGAGCGAGAGCAACTCGCCGAGTACATGGTGATAATCAGGGGCAGATTCGGCCAAATCACGCGCCAAACTTATCAGTGCCATCGCGTCATCTTCAGCCAAGTATTGCAGCATTGAAGCAACATCGGCCGCGCCAATCGTACCCAGCATTGCCGCTACATCGGGCTGCTGAAGTTGCCCATCGCCGTACGCAATTGCCTGGTCCAACAAACTTAGCGAATCACGCACGCTGCCGTCAGCCGCGTGGGCCAATAGTGTTAATGACTCGTCATCTGCGGTGACGTTTTCAGCCAAGACGATCATGCGTAAGTGTGCGCACAATTGTTCAACCGAGATACGCTTTAAGTTGAACTGTAAGCAGCGCGACAATATCGTTACCGGGAGTTTTTTAGGATCCGTCGTTGCGAGTAGAAATTTTACGTGCGGTGGGGGCTCTTCCAATGTTTTAAGCAACGCATTGAACGAATGGGTCGAAAACATATGAACTTCGTCTATTAAATAGACTTTATATCGCCCACGGGTGGGGGCGTACTGCACGTTGTCGAGAAGTTCTCGAGTTTCGTCAACTTTCGTACGCGACGCCGCGTCCACCTCAATTAAGTCGACACATCGTCCTTCGTCGACTTCGACGCAACTAGAACACGTGCCGCACGGGGCGCTCGTCACGCCGGTCTCACAATTCAAGGCTTTGGCGAAAACGCGCGCCAGCGAGGTTTTGCCTACACCTCGGGTGCCAGTAAACAAATAGGCATGGTGTAGGCGATCGCTATCGAGAGCGTTAATGAGCGCGCGTAAAACATGGCCTTGACCGACCATTTGGTCGAAACCGTGAGGTCGCCACTTTCGCGCAAGAACTTGATAACTCATAGAGTCACATCGCCTGACCATGGCCGGCGAATTCTAGCGCCCAATGACCATGCGTGTGGATCGCATGGCGTTCATCGTGCGATCGCCAACCAACATAAGAAATTGGGCGGCGGCAGTGCCAGCCACACCTCGGCGCCCGCGCCACCACTACCGTTGCTCCCTTCCAGGCCTGGCGGGATTTGCAGTTTAACGTCGCGAGGGGACCGACACGGCCACCATCGAGTGTCGTATTGTAATGGGTTCGGCCGCGCTGCGATATATGCGAAACTGTCATATGGTGAAATTTCTCACAACGCGAGGGATCATTGCGCGTGAATCAAACTGAGCAGAGTCGGCATATCGATTTCGAAGGTGTCCACAATTTTCGCGATTTAGGTGGCATCGCAACCGCACATGCAGTGACCCAATTCGGCGTGCTTTACCGCTCTGACCGACTCAGCGGATTCACAAAGAATGACCATCGAGCGTTTTGCGAACTCGGCATCGCGACCGTTATTGACATGCGAGTCGCGGACGAACGAAACAAAGCGCCGAATTGTCTACCACAAGATCCCCTAGTGAAACAGATTACGCGAGAATTTTGGCCACAACACACGGTACGAATGATTAGTGACATTAACGCCGGCAAGCTAGACCAAACGGGTGCACGCGCGGCGATGCTTAAACAATACGGCGCTCTGGCGACCGACCATCTGCCAGACTACCGAGCAGTTATCGACGATTTACTCTCTCACTCTTGTACTCCTTCAGTATTCCATTGTACGAGCGGCAAAGACCGAACGGGCATGGTCGCAGCGATCATTTTGTTGGCGATTGGTGTCCCGCAAGACGCCGTTATCGCCGACTATGTGCTGACCGATGGCCGGGTCGCAAAGGTTGACATATTTGGCCGGCATGTGAACCCGAACGTCATTGAAGTCGTGATGGCGGCGACGCCCGACTACATTCAAGCGGCGATTGACGCGATGGTTAGTTCTTACGGCTCGATTGAGGCATATTTAACGAACGGAATCCGACTCAACCGACAAAAACGCGAAGACCTACGCGCATTATTGTTTACGTGATATCGCGCAGCTGCTCGCTACTTACCGGGCGTACACGCGGAATTGCACCAAGACAACCAAAGGATGACGATGAAAATGACAAACAGATTCTCAATCGAAGGGCATGCGCTGACTTTTCTGCTAGTTATGTTTATCGGGCCCGCGGTAGTCGCTGACGATGTAAACCATGAGCACGAGACCGCGAGCCCCACCATACCCTCTGAGCCTACGAGTCGCGGGACGCGAAACCTCGTGGTCGGCCCTGTGACAATAAAAATGCTGCTCGAGGCCTCAAACCTTGGTCGGGACGACATTGAAGTCGGCGAGCTGAGTCTTCCTGGTAATTTTGACCCCGGCGAAAATGCTGGGCATGCCCACACCAGCCTTGAAATATTTTATGTCGTCGAGGGAATTTTAGGACACGAAGTTAACGGCAAATTATTCACTTTAAATCCCGGTGACCTTGGTTTCGTCAAACCAGGCGATAGCATCCGTCATTCAGTGCTTTCGGATGTCCCAATGAAGGCGCTGGTCATCTGGGTACCGGGTGGCGAAGCGGATCGACTGATCGAACACGCTGGGTTCAAAGTCGAACCGTTACCCTAAAATTCATTTATTGCCGTTGACGAATCGACGATTGTTCCTATACTAGATTGCAGTGCAGCATGCGCCTAAGGAGCGCACCACTTAAACACCAAAAAATTAATTCTGCTGACATGATGGAGGAAGCTCATATGCTAGCAACAAACTCAACGACGACGTCCTACGGATCGGCTCAGCGCCGCGCGCTGCGTTTCTCTCAAATAGTGGACTACTTCTCAACGGCGCCCCCTTCGCGCAACTAGGTCGTAACGCACAAACACAACGTGCAGAAATAAACACGGCCGAGTGGCCGCGTTCAACGAATCGGCGATGTAACCGAAATTTACCCTGAAACCGCGATTCGAAACCTAGATAAAGTTGATATACGGCACCAAAGCAGATCGCCGGTCACAACGTGAGGAGTCTATCCAATGGCAAAATACAGAGAGCATTTTCGCTTATCAATTAACGATCTTAATGTCATAGAACAGGCAATCCGGGTCGAAATGTCGATTCATGCACGGATCGAACCGCGGCACGCCGATTTCGATATCGCGCGAAAAAAGACGCGTGAGTTGAACGAAGTCCTCGGCAAACTGTTCAATCAAAAGGTCTTTTACTCTCAAGTTAACGAGACCGGCGTTCCTGCTGCCTAACGACTACTGTCGCGACATAGCGTTACGCTTGGCGATAACTTGAATGTTGCACGGTTGCAGAGTCGACGAGCGACCAACAAGATCCGCGCGGCGAAACTTTGCTATCAGAAGACGTCGGCAGGGGCTAGCAAAGTCCATTTGACCGTTCACTGCGACTTGCGCAAGAGGCGGCTTCACTCGCTTGCTAGTCGC
>CAWLAW010000030.1:0-12542 GCA_963854885.1 Gammaproteobacteria bacterium
AAATAAAATGGCCAAACACCACCGCCACGACCAACGACAAGATAGTGATGAGTAGTAACTTCACGGCGTTGAGCCTGTTGTAGCGGGACGCGCAAGGCGATATTTTCGGATCACATCGAGACTACTGGTAATGCTCGGTAATGTTGGGGTTAACTCCAATTTTTGCGCCTCGGAGAGGCGACTGGAAATATTTGCTACGCTGGCATCGGACGTATCATAGTAGGCCTCAAACAAGCGATTAATTAGTGTTACTGACGCTTCGAGATTCGCACGATCACGGCGTAGCACGGCGAGACGTGCAGAGGCCAGCTCGAGCTTTAAATTCTGACGCAAAAAATAGCGTAGTTCGGGGTCAAACAGCACGCTGTCTGGTAAATCCGCGTCCTTTACTTCGACAAGTTCGACTAAGTCAGTCCAAATAGCGTAACCCAATCGGCGCCAATCCTCGGCTTTGTATTCACTTGCACGTACGGATGAAAATGGCCTCACCTCTTCGGCGATCGGCTTGGTCGGTAACTCATCGACCTGACCGATACTTTTCGCCAAGTAAATCGCCAAACCCTCGATGTCAGGAAGATTGACGGCCTCCAGGGCCGTGACGTCTTGAATTATCTGCTCGCGGATGGGGATAAGATCTGGGTGCTCAGCGGAGCGTAGGCGTTGATCGGCAGCTCTTAACGCAGCAAGCGCGGTTTGAACGTCGCGCTCTAAGGCGAGTCGCTGGGTGGCTGCAAGTATCAGGTACTCTGCTTCGGCGAGTACCCAATCGACCGACGTTTGCGTTTCTTTTTCATACAGGGCGGTCACCGAGCGCTGCAAGTCGCTCTGCGCTTTTTTCGTGCCATCTATCTTGGCACCCAAACTACTGGCCTCGGCGGCGGCCGCAGCTGCAACCGCATTTACCGCATCGAGGCTGGCCTTTAGCGCGGTGCCAACTTCAGATTGTGCCCCGTTGACCGCATTGAGTTGCTCACGCAGTGTTTGTAAATCTGCCTGGTAGACGTTTTTCTGCCAGTAAAAGCCGCCTGCTCCAAGCAACCCGATGAGTATGAATAACAACAACCAGACGAATACGCGCAGTGCGCCGCCTTTAGCCGGCGCGGCGCTTGCAGGGCTGTCTGCGCTATTGGCCGGTTTATCAGATGCTTCATCGGACGTTGAATCGTCGCTAAACCCCGGGTCGGATTGGATTTCAACCGCGGCGTCTAATTCGGGCTCTTCGTCGATCACCAATTCCGTTTTTTCACGATCATCGGATTCTGCCTGGGCTTCGGTATTTGTCAGGTCTGGTTTGTCGTCACTACTCATAATCTATCTATCGCCCAGCGAGTTAGGGTCTTAATCATCGTTGCGTCATCCGGATTATCGACGATAAACGCCGGGTTGGTAAAACCGACCTTGGTGACTTCGTTGGCAATTCTCTTACTTACGACGATTAGTGGCATCGCGTACAGGTTATCGAGCCCCTCATTGTTGATGGCGCTCGATAAATTCTTCAGGCTTTGGAGGCTCGTTACGATGCCAATGTCTGGCGCGTCGACTGCTGCCGCTTTGAGCGATTCAGCGATCGCTATGTTCGGCAAGAATCGTTCGTAGACCTCCCAGTAATCGACCGTCGCGCCGCGCCGTCGAAGCGTGTCCGCAAGCGTCTCCCGGCCTCCGAAACCTCGAATAATCAGTATCTTAGCGCCGTTAATTTGTTTTTTTTGCAGTGCGTCCAGTTGGATAACACCCGCAGAAGAAAATTGCTCTGCTGGACACAGGACCTCGCTGTATCCAGATCGCTTAAGGCTCTGTGCCGTGCTCGGTCCAACCGCGATCAGGATCCGAGATCCTAGCTCAACATTAGTGCTGCCAAGTTGTTCAAGGCCATGCAGAACTGCATTTCGGCTAATGAAGATCACGATCGCATAGCCGTGCAACTTGTCGGGCTTGGTGCAGTCGATGGGCGACGGAAGCGCTCGAATGCCTAACATTGGTACATGGATTGGTAGCCCGCCGTTGTGTGCAATCTCGGCGCACAACGCTTCACCTTGCGCTTTCGGTCGGGTCACCAGCACCGCTCGGCCGTTTAATGGCATAGCGCTCACCCGTCAGCCGCTTCGCTTCGCAAGCATGGAGTCGCGAAAATCCGAATAGTTGTGCACAGGTGAATTGATTCGCTTCGGCTACGTAAGCCGGACGTCACGTAGTATTTCGCGCGCGCCGCCGGCCTCCAGCGCCGTTCCGAGCTCGATACCGAGCGCGGGTCCGGCGTCTAGCGCGCCGGTGACTTCGTGCTGCGCGATGCGTCGCCCGTCAAGGCTCGCGACCAAGCCGGTGAGCCGCAGCGTGCCATTGGTGAGCGTTGCATGCGCTGCTAGTGGCACGTCACAGCCGCCGTCGAGATAGCCACTCATCGCTCGTTCCGCGGTGACGCGTAAGCCGGTTGAATGATCATGCAGCGGCGCAATTAGTGCTTGGGTTTTTTTATCATCTGCTCGACATTCTATGCCTATCGCACCTTGGCCAACCGCCGGAATTACTTCATTTACCTCGAACGTGTTGGAAATTTGCTCAGCGTATCCCAACCGCTTTAAACCGGCTGTGGCGAGCACAATTGCATCGAATTCGCCGGCACGTAATTTTTCTAAGCGAGTTGTTACGTTACCGCGTAAGTCGCGGATCTCAACGTCCGGACGACGCGAGAGCAATTGGCTCTTACGGCGCAAACTGGACGTCCCAACGATTGCACCGGTGTTCAGCTCTGAAAAATGCGCGCCACTGATACTAACCAATGCGTCGCGAGGATCTTCACGTTCCAACAATACAGGGATCACAAACGCGGTTGGGATCAACACCGGGACATCCTTCATCGAATGGACAGCGATATCGGCACGCTCGTCGAGTAGCGCTTGTTCGAGTTCTTTTATGAACAATCCTTTACCGCCAATTTTCGCCAATGGGCGGTCGAGGATTTTGTCGCCCGTGGTCGTAATCGGGATCAGCTCGATATCTAGTCCGACATGTTCGCGTTGGAGTCGCTCACGAACATGCTCAGCTTGCCATAAAGCGAGAGCACTACTGCGGGTGGCAATGCGAAGGTTTTGCGCTCCTGTGGGCATGAAATTCCTATTCTGAATGCGTCATTGGGGGTCGCGGCTTATGCTAAGGTGTCGCCCCGACTAGGGCAATAAGAGAACATCAGTATGAGCATAACTGTTGGCGTTGTGATGGACCCAATTAGCCAGATAAACCCGAAGAAAGACACCACGCTTGCGATCTTGCTAGGGGCCCAACGTCACGACTGGGATATCCATTACATGGAACTGAACGACATCGGCCTACGTGACGGTGTACCGTTCGCAAACACTCGCGGCCTGATAGTCGAAGACTCACTCGAGGATTGGTATCGATTCACGAGCGAGAAACAGGCCATGCCGATGGCTGATCTTGACGTCATCCTGATGCGCATCGATCCTCCGTTTGATACCGAATACATCTTTGCGACTTATCTACTCGAACAGGCGCAGGTTCGCGGTAGCGTGGTCGTCAACGACCCACGATCATTGCGCGACGCGAATGAGAAACTATTCACGGCGTGGTTTTCACAAGTTTGTCCGAGCACATTGGTTACCCGCGAAATTGCCGAAATTAAACGTTTTCTGGCTGAGTTCGGCGACATTATCGTCAAGCCTTTAGACGGAATGGGCGGTGCGTCGATATTCCGAGTCGTGGCCGGCGATAGTAATGCGAGCGTAATCTACGAAACGCTAACTCAGCACGGTCAAACATTTTGCATGGTGCAAAAATATATTCCGGAGATTAAAGCCGGCGACAAACGGATCTTGATGATCGACGGCGAACCGATTCCTTATGCTTTGGCGCGCGTTCCTTCGGCCGGCGAATTGAGGGGCAACCTCGCCGCCGGTGGCGAAGGCCGAGGTCAACCATTGACCGAACGGGATCGGGAGATTTGCGCAACCGTCGGCCCGGAGTTAAAGCGCCGTGGGCTAATATTCGTCGGATTAGACGTGATTGGCGACTATCTGACGGAGATCAATGTCACCAGCCCAACGTGTATGCGGGAGCTCGAATCTCAATTCGACATAGCGATCGCGGACCAACTCATTGAATGCATCGCAGGTCACGTCAAACGTTAACGGGTGAGCGCTGCCCGGTACGCGAATCTCGATATAATGGAGTTATGCGAATCGCAAATTCACACCGCCATAGCGACTCTCCTAGTCCGCCAATGGATTATCTAGAAATGGGACGAGCAGACGCGAGGGTGCCGCTGAGTTGAGCGCCGTTGCAATGAAGCCCGCGGTTACCCCGGGCGACCGGCTAGGTCTGACGATTTGTGTGGCGATAATTATCCATACAATGATCGTCATGGGTGTTAGTTTCTCGCCAGAACCAGTACCCGAATCGCGCTTCGAGTCGCTAGAAGTCATTCTGATCACACAAAAATCTGAGAAACCGCCTGAGGACGCCGATATGCTCGCCCAAGCTAGTTTTCAAGGTGGCGGGAACTCCGAAACCGTCGAACGTCCAAGTGCGCCCGTTGAAGCCCCGATTCCGGCACCGACCCCGGAAGCCGCCGCAACGCCAACACCGCCCGTCGAACAACAAATCCAGCAAAAGCCCGATCCGACCGCGCTCGAACCTGCAACCCCAACTGAAGCGCAAAGCACAGAAGCGAAGACACCGTCCGAGGCGCCGGAGCGTCTCGTTAAAGAAGCACCACAGGCTGAGTTGTTAACCGCAGAACCGGAGGCCCTGCCCGAGTCGCAAGCACCGATAGCGCAAGCGAGTCCTGCTAAAGAACAGCCAAAGCCCAAGATTGTGACCCGGCCCTTGCCCACCGCCGCACAATTAATCACTCGATCCTTTGCGATGGCGAGTCTCAATGCCGAACTTCAGCAGAAGCTCGAATTGCGCGCGCGCCGACCACGCCGTAAATTCATTTCAGCGAACACCAAAGAATTTCGCTTCGCGGCGTATATGGAAGCATGGCGGGCGAAGGTCGAACGCGTGGGTAACATTAACTATCCCGACGAAGCCCGGCGTAAGGATCTATCTGGCTCCTTATTGCTCGACGTTGCGATTAACCCCGACGGTTCGGTGCGCGAAATTACTGTGCGTCGCACATCGGGCCAACAAGTGTTGGACGATGCAGCAGTACGAATTGTTGAGCTAGCGGCACCGTTCGCGCGATTTCCGGACGAGTTTCTGAAGGAAATCGACATTTTGCACGTCACACGGACATGGAAATTTTTGAATAATGACAAGTTTTCAAGCCGTTAAACTCAGCGCATAGTCACCTAAACGAAAGCGCCTCAATGGGTATAATGGTTTGCCTACAAAACGGCTTTATTGAACAGTCCGGAGTAGCTCGTAGACGGGTTGTAAGATTGCCGCGCTGCGTGAATACTGGTGACTAACAATTCCTCAATATTGCCGATCAGTCAGCATTACTTAAAGATTACTGCATGAATTATGAGTTCGTTCGACTTAACTAATCATTTTCTCATTGCGATGCCGACGCTAGAGGATCCAAATTTTTCAAAAACGGTTACCTATATCTGTGCGCACAATGATGAAGGTGCTATGGGTATCGTAATCAATCGTCCCATTGAAATAGGTCTCCGTGAGGTCTTTGCGCAAATGAAGATCGCAAGTGCGGCTGGACCGATTTCTCAAGCCGTGTATCTCGGCGGCCCTGTGCATCGAGACCGAGGGTTTATCGTGCACAATCCTACTGACGAATGGGAATCGTCGATTCACGTCACGGAGGAATTAGCAGTTTCCACTTCTCGCGATATTTTGGAAGCAATAGGAGCGGGTACGGGACCGAAGAACACGCTGGTCGCTTTGGGCTATGCCGGGTGGAGCGCAGGCCAACTCGAACAGGAAATGGCCCACAACGCCTGGCTTAGCGGGCCGGCGACTCTTGACGTTATATTCGACATCCCTGCCGAGCGTCGCTGGCTAAGTGCCGCCGCGGCAATGGGTGTTAATCTCGGATCGATGTCGAGTGACGTCGGTCACGCCTAATCGATGACGATCGGACGTGAGGCGCTCACCGTCATGGGCTTCGATTACGGTACCAAGCGAATTGGGGTCGCCGTCGGCCAAACCATCACGCGCACGGCTTCGCCATTGGCCACTATCGCCGCTCGCAACGGCGATCCTAGATGGGATGAGATTGCGAAACTTGTGAGCGAATGGTCGCCCGATTTATTCGTCGTCGGATTACCGAGCTTTAGCGATGATAAGGCCCACCCTTTACATGACGACATACAGCGATTTTCTAGACGCTTAAGCGGACGCTATCATCACGATGTCGAGTTTGTAGACGAGTATCTTTCGTCTATTGAAGCGAGCAATGACCACCAAACAACCAAGCACGGTCTTGATGCGGCAGCTGCGAGATTAATCTTAATAACTTGGTTTGAACAACGCCCTAGACGACGACCACTTAACAATGAAAATTGACGTCAACGCATTACTCGACACCATGAGCCACGAAGTGCAGCAAAACCTTGCCGAGTCGGGTCGCGAGGAGCCGCTAATTATCGGCGTCCACACGGGCGGTGTTTGGATAGCGAATGCATTACGCATTCGTCTAGCGATAGAGGAGCCGATAGGCGAACTCAATATTGCTTTTTATCGCGACGACTTCAGTCGTATCGGACTCCACCCGACCGTAGAACCTTCAAAACTACCGTTCGATATCAATGACAGAAACCTCATCCTCGTCGACGACATTCTATATACCGGGCGGACCATTCGCGCCGCGATGAACGAAATATTCGATTACGGTCGACCAGCTTCCATTTTGCTTGTCACGCTGGTTGAACGGGGCGGGCGCGAGTTACCGATTCGCGCCGACGTCGTCGGCACGCGGCTTAACTTGACAGCCGCCGAACATGTTAAACTTCTAGGACCCGATCCGTTGCGCTTAGAACGTAGTAAAGCAAAGATTTGAGTATTAACCGTGGCATCTCTCCCCATGACCACTACCGGGTTACTTCGCGACGGTCGGCCGGGTGTTTTTAAAAAGATGCGCGCAAATCACCAACTAGACGAGCACGGCCGACTCAAACACTTTCTATCGATCGAAGGGTTACCTCGAGATCTCCTTGTCGACATTCTTGACAGTGCCGAACGATTTGCTCCAGTTGGCGAACGCGCGGTTAAGAACGTTCCGTTACTACGCGGCAAGACCGTAGTAAATCTATTCTTCGAACCTAGCACTCGGACTCGCACGACATTCGAGCTCGCTGCGAAACGCTTGTCCGCTGATATTATGAACTTGAATATCGAGGCGAGCGCTACGAGTAAAGGCGAATCATTATCGGATACACTGCGCACGCTCGAGGCGATGCATTGCGATATGTTCGTCGTGCGGCATCAAAATAGCGGCGCGGCGGAGTTCATCGCGCGCCAGGTGGCGCCGCATATTAGTGTCATTAACGCCGGCGACGGCCGGCATGCGCATCCGACCCAAGCGATGCTGGATATGCTGACAATTCGTCGCGCCAAGCAGCAATTTGAAGGACTGATCGTAGCGATTGTCGGCGACATCGCCCATTCACGGGTCGCTCGTTCGGAAATTCAAGCACTGAACACGCTCGGCGTTGAGGAGGTTCGCGTCGTCGGGCCGAAAACACTGATTCCTAGCCAAATTGAGGCGTTAGGGACCCGTGTTTTCCATCAAATAGAGCCCGGCATAAAAGGCGCGGACGTTGTCATCATGTTGCGCTTGCAACAAGAACGCATGCAAAGTTCTTTACTACCGAGTGCACAAGAATACTTTCAAGCCTACGGCTTAACTGAGCGGCGCCTCAAACTCGCCGCTAGCGATGCTGTCGTGATGCACCCCGGACCAATCAATAGAGGCGTAGAAATTGACTCCGCAGTAGCTGACGGACCGCAATCAGTGATCTTACGACAAGTAACCCATGGTATAGCGGTGCGCATGGCGGTGATGTCAATGGCAATTGGTACACAAGTAATCGCCGGGGCAAACTGAGATGTCCATGTGCTTAAAAGGCGGACACGTCATTGATCCCGCGGCGAAGGTTAACGAAATCGCGAATGTTTATATCGACAACGGTCGCATTCTCGCGGTCGGACGTTCACCGCGCGGGTTTAAAGCCGATGAAACGCATGACGTTCGAGGGCTCGTCGTAGCGCCTGGCTTTATTGAACTGAGCGCACATTTACGTGAACCCGGGTTTGAGCACAAAGGGACTATCGTGAGTGAATGCCGTGCCGCTGCGGCGGGAGGTTTCACCACTGTTTGTTGTACGCCAGATACGCTTCCGGTAATCGATAATGCCTCCGTGGTCGAACACATTAAGCAACGTGCAGGTCGCGCGCGCGCAGCCCGCGTGCAATGCCTTGGTGCGCTGACTCGCGGCCTAGAAGGTCAGGTGCTCGCGGAAATGCGCGCATTAAAGGAAAGCGGTTGCGTCGCCGTAACAAACGCCGACAACGCTATTGCTGATACCTCTGTGCTGCGCCAAGCGTTAGCTTATGCGGCCAGCTGCGAGCTCACGGTGTTCCTACGGCCGCTCGATTACTGGCTAAGCATCGAGGGCAAAATGCACGAAGGCGCGGTGAGTACCCGCCTTGGCATACCTGCGCTCCCGGAAGCGGAGGAAGTGATCGCCGTTAGCCGAGATTTGACGTTAATTGAAGAAACCGGAGTACGCGCACATTTTTGTCGCCTATCGAGTCGCCGCTCCATCGCTTTGATAGCGCGAGCCCGCCGCGCCGGTCTGCAAATTACAGCGGACGTTGCTTTAGCTAACCTTTTGTATACCGACAAAGATATTGGTTCTTACGATCCGAACTTCCACGTCTACCCGCCACTGCGGGAAAGCAAGCATCGAACAGGATTGCGTGCCGGGGTGAGGAAGCGGGATATTAGCGCGATCTGCGGGAATCACGAGCCGCACGACGCGGACGCAAAAGCCACGCCTTTCAGTTTATCAGCACCGGGGATGGCAACTTTTGACACTTTTCTGCCGGCCATCTTAGCGTTGGTCGAGCGCGGCGTGTTTGACTTGAACACTGCGCTCGCGGCAATCACACAGGCGCCGAGCGAGATACTCGATCTCGGCTGCGGCAGTTTGTCGCCGGGGTTGCCCGCAGACATCTGTATTTTCGATGCCAATTTCGAGTGGACTGCGAGTGCTGAAAACCTACTTAGCGTGGGGAAGAACACGACGTTTTTGGGACAGTCATTGCGCGGCAAGGCGATGATGACGTTAGTCGATGGCCGGATCGTGTATCGACACGATGGCAAATAATCGCGGATCAATCTTCGTCGAGGACGCAGTACTTCTGAGTAAGGCAGCTTTTGAAGGGGAGCAAACTGTTATGCGACTCGCCGCGCCACAGATCGCGGCACGCGCCAAACCTGGACATTTTATCCATTTACGCTGCGCTCCTCACTTGCCTATGCGTCGCCCCATGTCAATCATGCGGGCCGATCCGAAGGCTGGCTGGATAGAAATTCTGTTTAAAAATCACGGCGTAGGTACTCACCTTCTAAGCCAATGCCCGGTGGGAGATGCGATCAACTTGATCGGTCCGATTGGAATGCCATTTAAAGAAAAGGACATTCGAACGAGACCGCTCCTGATCGGCGGCGGGGTGGGAATTCCGCCGATGCTGTTTCTTGCCGAGCGACTGCGCGCGCAATCGATTGCGAGCTTCGTCATTATGGGATCTGAAATACCGTTTCCGTTTCCAGTAAAACCGTCCCAAATAATGGTACCGGGTGTTCCGGCAGAAGCGATCGGTTGCGTGCCATTACTCGAGGATTGGGGCATCGCGAGCCGGCTATCGAGTCGCGCAGGCTTCGCAGGTTGTTTTGATGGCCTCGTCACAGACCTTGCGAGATCTTGGATTGATTATCGCATCGAGAATGTGCGCGACGAGCTTGAAGTTTTCGCTTGCGGCCCGACTCCAATGCTCAAAGCGGTCGCGGCGCTCGCAGCGGATTACGGCATTCCCTGCCAGATATCGCTTGAAGAATTTATGGCCTGTGCGGTAGGTGGCTGTGCGGGCTGCACTGTTCGCGTACACACTGCAGATGGATTTGCGATGAAACGAGTTTGCGTCGACGGACCTGTTTTTGAGGCCGGTGATGTCGTGTTTGCGTGACGAACAGAAATTCCAGTCCGGTATCGAGTAATCAGCACGACGTACACCACGAACTTGTGTCGCGAGTTCGTCATCATGCAAGCTCGGCGTATCAACGACCTATCGCTAGTCATTCACACGCCGCATTTGAGCTGAGCGACGCTCGAGTCCGCGATCACGGTGGTCCGGTGATTCTCGACTCGGGGTGCGGGACGGCAGAGTCTACTCGAAAATTAGCACAATCTTTCCCCTGCCACTTAGTGATAGGGATCGACAAGAGCCACGTCCGGCTGAGTCGTAACCGCGATCAGATGCGGCCAGAGAATCTGCACATCGTGCGCGCAAATTGCATCGATTTTTGGCGTCTTGCGTGCGCCGCAAGGTGGCCTATTGAACGGCATTACTTGCTCTACCCTAACCCATGGCCGAAGGCAAAGCATCTAAACAGACGCTGGCACGGACACCCTGTTTTTCGTTCTCTATTGGCGCTTGGTGGGATCTTGGAGTTGCGTAGTAACTGGGAGATTTACGTCACGGAATTTGCCGTCGCGTTGCGCGCCTTAGGGTTTGACTGTAGCGGACCTAGCGATTATTTTCCGAGCGACGCAATCAGCCAATTTGAGCGTAAGTATCGAACGAGCGGGCATCGTCTATTTCAACTGACGTCATGTTTAAGGGCAAGCTAGTATTTCGCCGGCGCGGTACTTTCGGTTAAAAGTTGGGTTACCTGCTTTGCGTTAAATCCGATTAATTCTCTGTCCGCGATGTAGATAATGGGGATCGCTTTATGTTTGCTCTCTTTGTACAGGGCGGCACCGCGCTCGGAACGTTCGATATCCCATTCGCAATAATTGATATCGTTGGATACGAAATATTGCCGTGCGCGGCGACAATATTGACACCAACTCGCGCTCAACATAACAACATCAGTCGATTTCTCAGCCGCCTTCGACGCACAATTGACGGGCTCCACGGCGACTTCGCCGATATACTGCATGGCGAAGATCCAGATCGCGACAATCGCGATTATCGGAAACCACCTTTTCGACGCGTGAGGTTTTTCCTCGTTTACGGTTGCCATTGATCGCGTTTCAGATCGATGCAACGTCGATGATCAAATCCGACGCCTTCCCCTTCAAGCAAGATCAATTGATAATCTGCCGCGTCGGGATTTGCTCGCGGGCTGAGTTCACCTTTTGCATTGACAACCCGATGCCACGGCACATCGTTATCCGGGCCGAGCGCTGATAATGCATAACCCACTTGGCGAGCGCCACTAGGTCCTGGGATATCCGCAAGCCCTGCGATCTGGCCGTAGGTTGCTACTTTTCCAATCGGAATTTTTATTACCATTGCCCAGACGCGTGCGTTGCGGTTGGCACGAGGCGGCGCTTCGCGATCGTTGCTTTTCGATTTGCGGCGCTTAGCCGAAATTGATGCGCGCCTCTAAATTCGTCCGCGAATCAGCATTACTTAACGCCTCTTCGAGATCGATTCGCTCTTCTTTGTAGAGATTGTATAAGGCCATATCGAAAGTTTGCATGCCTTTTGCACCACTTTGCTCCATTGCCTCTTTGAGATCGCCAATATTTCCCTTGAGGATTAAGTCAGCTATGTGGGGCGTGTTAATTAGAATCTCGATCGCGGCGACACGTCGGCCGTCGACGGACTGGACTAATCGTTGCGAGATGACCGCACGCACGTTTAGCGATAAATCCAAGAACAATTGCTTATGTAAGTCTTGGGTGAACAAATTAATAACCCGCTCCATTGCCTGGTTGGAATTATTAGCGTGCAAAGTCGACATGCATAAGTGACCGGTATTACACAGCTCGAGTGATGCCTCCATGGTCTCACGATCGCGGATTTCCCCAATCAGAATCACATCAGGCGCTTCGCGCAACGACGCGCGCAGGGCGTTTCTGTAAGTCATTGTATCGACCCCAACTTCGCGCTGATTAACAATGGATTTCAAGTTGGGGTGGGAAAATTCAATTGGATCTTCGATGGTCAAAATGTGACCGGTCATTTTTTGGTTTCGTTCATTGACCATCGCTGCGAGGGTCGTCGATTTCCCTGAGCCCGTCGCTCCAACCATTAGTATTAATCCGCGCTTGTGCATCACGAGCGGCTTCAATACGTCCGGCAGGGCCAACTCGTCTATCGTGGGGATTTGCGAAGGAATGCGGCGCAATACCATTCCCGTTTCACCGCGTTGCCGGAAAACGTTCACTCTATAGCGCGCGGATTTATCTGGCAGTGAAATAGCAAAATCGCATTCTAACGTGTCTTCAAAGCGCTTAATTTGGCCTTCCGTCATAATCCCGTAAGCTGCGGCCTTGGATAATTCGCCGGTCAAGACGGTCTTACCGACCGAATTTAGTTGCCCTTCTATTTTT
>CAWLAW010000031.1:0-12536 GCA_963854885.1 Gammaproteobacteria bacterium
TCCTTAAATCTGATAGTTGTCACGCCGACCGTCATTCCAATCGATGCCGCAGTTCGGTACACGATCCCAGGCTCACGCTTGGTGGTTTCCGGCCGATATTTCACGCAGATGCGTTCGCGCGAGAGCCACGGAATTTCACTTTAAGCCGGGAGGACAGTATGTCTGGTCATGCACAAAATAAGGGTTTTACGCTGGTCGAAATGATCGGAGTATTGGCGGTTATTGCTATATTGGTCTCGGTTGCCGCGCCGAAAATTTTCGCCACGATAGAAGATGCAAAGGTTTCGGCATATGTTTGGCAAGTTAATACGCTGACCCCAGCGGTCGCGAAATATTAAACAGACACCGGCTTGTGGCCAAGACATATTCGAACCCATGCGAGTGTGCAGGACCACCAATTGATGGTGAATAGTCTCGACGGCACGAACATAATTCCAGGATGGCAGGGGCCTTAATTTAGATAAGGAGATGACCCACTATTTGAGCAAAGGCACCTACCAAGATCTGTTTTTAGCCGCTAACAACGATGTGAACTGGGCGTGTGACCTCGACGGCGATGGCAATACCGACGGGCAATTCATTGTTTACCGAAGCGACGGTGTTTCTGAGCGACTGGCGGTCCGCCTTGCAGTTACTTCAGATCGCGCACGACCACCCAATGGTGACATTGAATATTGGCATCACCAGCGCGGCCTTGGGACTTGTTGATCGTGCAGGGCTTGCGGATCGGCGGTTCCTAACTCAAGCCGACGGGGAGCGGGTCTCGAACGTTGTCCGCTACGATGTACTCAATCATTTGAGTTTCAGTTCGGGCGCTACAAAGATCATGGCGCCGACCGTAGTGGCTCCAGGAACGGCGGCGCAGTATGTTGTTGATGCGGACGATTAGGGGTTGGGGATCCAATTTATAGAAGCCGGCGTTTGCCGGCTTTTTTCGCATCGACGAACTTCACGCTAGGCGGAAACAATGGCGCTCAATCCTTGAGCACTCAAAATTTCGATCCAATATCCGTCCGGATCCTTAATGAACGCTAGCCCTTTCATTTTTCCGTCATCCGGTCGTTTAACAAATTCAACATGGTGTTCTTCAAATCGCGCGCAGGCAGCGTAGACGTCGGGTACGGAAATACCGATATGGCCAAAACCTTGGGGTTGGGCATTACCATCATGATAACCGGCGAACTCTTTATCGCTTTCCGTTCCCCAGTTATGCGTAATTTCGACCAGCGCCGGTCGGCCGAAAACCCATTTAGCACATTCCGCCTTGTCCTCGGGAATCGTTTCACCGTCAGCAAGGTAACCCATGAAATACAGTGAGAATTGCATATCCTCGAAGTCAAATCGCGCGAGCTGAGTCATGCCAAGAATGTCGCGGTAAAACGGTACCGAAACTTCCGGATCTCGAACTCGTAGCATGGTTTGATTCATTACATACCCTGCGGTCGCAGCTTGGTTTGTCATGGGCAGTTGTCCTTAGATGTAAAGTTAGATCGCAGGCGATGTTACCTCATTTATTCCGCGTAGCGGGAACTGCGGACCGGCAACATCCGGTGGTATTATTACCCATCCAGTAATCGGCGAGAACGACTATGGCTAGCGGTAGCGTCAATATTGCATTCATCAATGGGCGGATAATTACCGTCGATAAATTATTTTCGGTAGTCGAGGCATTATGGGTCTGCGAGGGTAAAGTTGCAGCGCTTGGCACGAACGACGAGATCACTGCGCAATGTCGAGACGCACGAGTTATCGATCTTGAAGGTAAATCCGTCACCCCCGGTTTCATCGATACGCATGGCCATATCGCCTTGTTTGGACTGGATGAATTAAAAGTTCAGCTGGAGGGGGCGGCGACGCGCACCGATATTATCGCGCGAATTGCCGAGGCGGCGAAAACGGCCCCTTCTCGGGAGTGGATTATCACAACCCCAATTGGAACCGCACCCTATTTTCTCGATTTTGAATCGCTTCGGACTGCGGGACAGCTGCCGAGCCGGTCTGAGCTTGATCAGATTGCTCCAGATAACCCCGTCTATATTACTGCGCCGACCAACCGCGTGCCGAATTCCGCGATATTCAATAGTGCCGCCTTGTCTTTGGCTGGCATCGAAGCTGACACGCAGACTAATGCGCCGATTGAAATTATCCTCGATGGCGATGGCTCAATGACCGGCGAACTTCGCGGCGCAATGCAGCCTTTATATAATCCCTACCCATTCTACGATCGGATCGCGATGCTTATTCCTAAAGTAACCTACGCTGATCGCCTAGAGGGAATTCGCGCCCTCGGACCACAGTTTGCGGCGGGAGGTACGACGACATTACTCGAGGCGCATTTAACCCACCCGGAGGAGTTGCGCGCTTATGGCGAATTATTCGAGCAGAATGCATTGCCGCTGAGGATATTTTTTACCTTTGAAATTGATGGTAATACGTCCTTAGAAGAGATCGAAAATTTCCTCACAACTCTGAGATTCGCTGCCGGCGATGGGTTTGGTACACCGCGTCTGAAAGTGGTTGGGATTAGCGCGGGGCTCGATGGGCCTTACTGGCACGGCGCCGCCGCAAACGATAATCCTTACCCGGGCCCGTTTGGCGAGATAGTGAATCCGTCGACCCTGATGCCGGCCGAAAAGTACGCTGAAATCGTTAAACTTGCTGTGCATCACGGATTTCGCCTACATACAGAATGTGCCGGTCGCGCGTCGATTGAGTTAACCCTGCAAACGCTTAAGGACGCAGACACTCGCACGTCGATTCGTGACAAGCGTTTCGTGATCGAGCATTGCGAATTCCCGACAAAAGAACAAATTGAATTGTGCGCGGACCTTGGGGTCATAGCGACGACGAGCACTAATTTTATCTGGGGGAAAGGCGCGGAAGTCTACGAACAACGCCTCGGCGCGGATTATGCGGAACGCGCGATTCCGCTGCGAGATTGGTTAGATGCTGGCGTGCCGGTTTGTCAAAGTACCGACTGGGGACCCCGTGACGCAATGTTTACCCTATGGCAATCACTCGTACGCCATGCCGGGCTAACAGGAAAATGTATCGGTGAGTCACAGCATATAACCCGCGCAGAGGCGATTCGAATTTTTACCATTAACGGTGCATTTGCATTGGGCATGGAAGATGAAATCGGTTCCTTAGAAGTTGGGAAATGTGCCGATTTAGTGGTTCTCTCGGGAGATGTTTTAGCTTGCCCAGTCGATGATGTTCGAGACCTCGAAGTCTTACTGACCTTACGCGACGGCGAAATCATCCACGTAACTAATAACGCATCGTTGATCTAGCGGGTCAGTAAAGAGTCGTGTTAGTCGCTACTAGCTACAATTGAAGTCGGAGCATAGAATCGGCTCGCGCGGTTGGGTTCGCAAAATTTATTCGCGGACGAATTTTTAATCTATTCAATTCACGATAATTTTCGGCTCTATGGATAATAGTCATTGCTGCGCGCACGATAGCGAAGGTGATCAAACCTCGATCGCAGCTAGCGTGGCGAAACCGGGGCAGTTCACGTGCCCGATGCATCCGGAAGTTGTCGCCGAGATAGCAGGAGATTGTCCTGCTTGTGGTATGGCATTAGATCCCGTATCGGTCGATAAAGTTGCATTGCAGGATGACACTGAACTGCGTCATATGCGGCGACTGTTTTGGATAAGCCTGCCGTTTACTGTCAGCGTTTTCATCCTCGCCATGGGCGACTCAATTCCCGGATTAAATTTTCGATCAAGCCTCGGCGGTCAGATGTTCGGGTGGCTTCAGGCGTTACTAACTACCCCGGTATTATTCTGGTGCGGCGGATTGTTTTTGCTCAGAGGGTGGCGATCAATTGTCGGCCGTGCGCCGAACATGTGGACATTAATTTCAATCGGAACGCTCGCGGCCTATGGGTTTTCGCTTGCCATACTATTGTTTCCCGACAGCTTTCCTACAGATGTTCTAAATTCTGCGCACGGCGCGCCGCTTTATTTCGAGGCAGCCGCTGTAATTATTTCGCTTGTCTTACTCGGTCAGGTTCTCGAACTTCGCGCACGAGGCCAAACTTCATTGGCGTTATTGGAATTACTCGATCTCGCGCCGCCGATTGCAATACTAATAGACGACGATGGTAGCGAGCGAGAAGTTGCGTTAGCCGACGTAGTTGTCGGTCAACAATTACGCGTTAAGCCCGGCGGCAAGATTCCGGTTGATGGCGAGGTAGTACAGGGCAGTGCAACGATCGACGAATCAATGCTGACCGGCGAGCCGCTCGCGGTGGAGCGCAGCCCGGGCGATGCGGTGAGTAGTGGCACATTAATTCAAAGCGGCAGTATTGTTATTCGCGCTGTGCGTGTCGGAGAGCAGACACTGCTCTCGAGAATTATTGATTTGGTCGCTCAAGCACAACGGTCGCGGGCCCCGATACAACGATTGGCCGATATCGTTGCGGGGTGGTTCGTGCCGATCGTGGTTGCGGCGGCGCTAGCGGCCTATTTCATCTGGATGGCGGTTGGGCCGCAACCAGAAATGATTTATGCCTTGGTTGCAAGCGTGTCGGTACTCATCATTGCATGCCCTTGCGCACTAGGACTTGCGACCCCAATGTCGGTGATAGTCGGCATCGGTCGCGGCGCACGCGATGGCGTGCTGATTCGCGACGCTGAAGTTCTCGAAACCTTTCAATCAGTGGATGTGCTCGTGTGTGACAAAACGGGGACATTAACCGAAGGATTGGGATCACTCACCGCGATAGAGACATTCGGCGCGATTAAAGAGGACGAATTGTTACGTTTGGCGGCTACTGTGGAACGTGCGAGCGAGCATCCTTTAGCCGATGCGATCGTTCAAGCTGCCATTAAGCGAAGCCTAGAACTCGCAGCAGTGACGGATTTTCTATCGATTGCGGGGCAAGGAATTCAAGCCAAGGTCGAAGACCAAACGATTGTGATCGGGAATGCGGCGCTATTAGGTGAACACGAAATCGATGTCGAAATCGAAAATGCTCGAGCCGATCATCATCGTGGCAGCGGCGCAACGGTCGTGTGGGTTGGTATAGATGGACAACTGGTTGGGTTGCTGGTTGTTGCGGATCTCATCAAAAATTCCACTCCAGCCGCATTGGCCGCGCTACGTAAATCGGGCTTAAGAATATTAATGGCCACCGGTGATAATCGAAAAACTGCTGAAGCAATTGGTCAGGAATTAAAAATTGATGAGATTCACGCGGAACTTAGCCCGATCGCGAAACATGATCTCGTTAAATCGCTGCAAGACAAAGGACTCGTCGTTGCACTCGCGGGAGATGGTATCAACGACGCGCCTGCGCTTGCCCAGGCAGATATTGGTATTGCCATGGGGACCGGTACCGATATTGCGATGGAAACGGCGTCCGTCACGCTAGTGAAAGGGGATTTGCGTGGAATCGTTAAAGCACGCAATCTGTCCGTTAAAACGATGCAAAATATTCGCCAAAACTTGTTTTTCGCATTCTTCTACAACGCGCTGGGGGTGCCCATTGCAGCGGGTGCATTGTATCCGCTATTTGGTTTCTTACTGTCGCCTATGCTTGCTGCTGCGGCGATGAGTTTGAGTTCTGTATCGGTGATCGGGAACGCACTTCGTCTGCGCCGAATCGATATTTAGAGAACCACTATTTAGGCCCGATTCCTGGGCCTAAATAGCCGCTGGTTCGCTTACGCCGCGTGACCGTGGCGCAACAGTTTCCCTGGTGTTGCATTCGTGCACGTTCCGCCTTCGAACGTCACTTCACCATTAACCATGATGTAGTTGTATCCGACTGCCTTCTGCACCCGTCGCCATTCGTTGCCGGGGAAATCATGGGCAATCTCTGCTGGCGTCGAATGTAATCCGTCGTAATCATAAATAACAATATCGGCTGGCCGACCTTCCTCTATGGTTCCCCGATCAGATAGCCCCGCCATCTTGGCCGGCAGACAGGACAAGCGGTAATGCGCTTCTTCGAGACTTAAGATGTCTTTCTCGCGGACGAAATCAGCGATGAATTCCGTCGTATAGCGACCGATGGTGACGAATTTTGTATGTGCACCGCCATCTGAAACTCCTGGAACCGTAATCTCGCTCGCAAAAATTTCTCGATTAAGTTCGACGTCCGTATTGAAAGCGGGGGTAAAAATTACCGTACGCAAGTCTTCGTCAACCACGAGGTCCAGCATCGCCTCTATCGGGTGCCGACCTTGTGCTTCCCCGAGTTGATGCAAGGTCATGCCTTCCCACTGCTTATTTTCTGCTTTCACGGTCTCTTTGATGATGAATTCTTTAATCGGCCCGCAAGCAATCGGCATCCGACCGTTGTCGTAGTCTTCACACAACCGTGCGCGCATCGCAGGATCCTGCATTTTCAGCATTCTCTCGGGGACGTCACCGAGGGTGACTTCTCGCCAATCTTCTTGACCGTCCAACAGGTTGAAATCTTCGAACGTATAGGTCAGATCATTGCCGACATTGACCGCCTGTAAATACACTTGATTGCCGCGCCCTTGCGCTTTTTCAGCCCAGTCAACTAGGCGGCGGCTTTGGCGTGGATGATAATTATTTGCTGATACGACGTTAAACAACACGGGACGTTGTGATACTTCTGCAAGTTTTTCGACGAAAATGAGATCTTCGCGAATGTCTTCTTGAGCTTGGGTAATTTGAATGCTGCCTTCACCCCGTTTGCGTAAGACTTCGGCAAACGCGAGACAGGTGTCATCGCTCATACAATCGGTCACCATCGGCGTACCATCGTAATCGCGCTGTATGGATGTGAACCCATCTCCTAGGTGTTGGACAGACCAACCGCAAGCGCCTGCATCCATAGCAGTGTCGATGAGGCGGCACATTTCGGCAAGTTCTTCGGCGGTTGGGTCGCGATCTTTCGCTGCATCTTGACCCATGACCCAGATCATCAAGGGGCCGAGCGGCACGTATGAGACGACGTTAACGCCTTTTGGGATTCTTGATAATGTGTCTAGCCAGTCCGGAAACGTAACCCAATCCCACAGCATGCCTTGTTTCATCGATTCGAAAGGAATCGCTTCGACGCGAGACATGCTCAGCATTGCACGCTCGCGATTCTCAGGCGCGCACGGCGCAAATCCAAACCCGCAGTTACCGAGGACCAAGGACGTGACCCCATGCCAGCCGGACAGGGTGCAATACGGATCCCATTGAATTTGTGCATCGTAGTGCGTATGCAAATCGACGAAGCCGGGTGCGACGATTAACCCGTCGGCATCGATCACTTCGTCTGCGTCGCTCGCGTCTAACCCTGATTTTGAGATGGCAACTACGTTGCCATCTTTGACACCAAGGTCGCCGCGAAATCGCGGCGTTCGCGTACCATCTACGATTGTTCCATTTTGGATCACGACGTCGAACTTAGACATGACTTTTTCTCCTTTTGGTATCGCGCAATCGGAATCGTCGCGCGTCCGGTGTTCGGGTTATCACACGCCAAGGCTTGCACGCGAGATAGATTGGGTGCTTTACCTATATGTGAATCTTACTCCACGATGTCACTAGCGTAAATCTGCGCCGTAGGAGCGATGTGGTCGGCCCGGTGTGCCCTTGGCTGGGAGGATTTGCTCTAGGTCTAAACTGAATCGAAGTGGCGATCGGATCCGCTGCTGCGTCGCAATAAATTACTGTCGCAGGCCATCTAAAGTGTTTGAAGCATGGCCCTATCCAACTACCGGTGGTGCGAGTTTGGACGCTGTGCGACGAGCGTAATGGACGGTTCGTTTTTTCAGGCAGCGATTTCGCTCGTCACTGACACCTCTGGCGATTGCCGAATCGTTTGCAACACGACGCAATACCGCTCAGTTAATTCTATTAGTTTTGCTAGTCGGTCTTGCGGTTCGTCGCTATCGAGTTTAAACGTCAATCGGATGTTCTTGAGTCCAACCGGTGCGTCTTTCGCGACCGCTAAAGTGCCGCGAAAATCGATGTCGCCTTCAGCGCTTAATTGCGCATCACGCAGGTTAATTTCGAGCGATGTCGCGACCGCCTGCAACGTGACCCCGGCGCATGCGACAAGTGCCTCAAGCAACATGTCGCCCGAACACGCCTGCATACCTGTTCCGCCGGTCGCAGGGTGCAAGCCGGCTTCGACGATCGCTTGTCCGGTGGATACCTTACATGCGACACCTTCAGAAGTGCGCCCTTCGGCGCGTAGTGTAACGACCGCAGCGCCAGGATCTTCTCGGTATTGTTCTTTAAGCGGGTTTTGTAGTTTTTTGAGATCGGCTGCTTGCATCGTAAAATCCCTCGTGTTCAAAGTTTAAATACGCGTCGCGCATGGGTTATTTTCATTGAATATTTTAGTCTGCGCTACCAGTTTGTAGGGTTTCGATCCGTTCTCCCGCGGCGCGTGCACGTTCGCGTAACGATGCTTCATCGTTGGCTAAAAACCGTGAGGCAAGTGCGATCATGATCGCGGCGCCGAGATTAGCCCATAGGGCGACCTCCAATCCATTGCGCAGATCGCCGGTGAGATCGGATACCAGACCGACCGTAAATGGTCCCAGCGCCAACCCGAGTAACGTCACTGTTAGGATGTACACGGCCGTTGCCGTGCCGCGCATCCTGGGTAGGACAAGATCAGTCACAGTTGAACCCGCGACCCCAAGCCATGTTGCACCTGCGAGCGCGACAATCGCGTTCAGCGCGAAAGCTAACATCGTTGACTCCGTGTGCAACATTAGTAGTCCTGCTGGAATCGGAATAAGGGCCGCACAAATTGCCAAGTAGAGGCGGCCGCAGGGATGATATTTGCGCCATAAATCCGCCAGGGCGCCGCCCGAGGTCGCGCCAATAAAACCAAATCCAGCAGTAATGCCGCCCAGCGTAAAGCCTAGCTCGTCGATCGGAACGTTATGGTAGCGAATGAAAAACGGCGCGGTGAAAAAAGCTAATCCGAATGTTGAAAACGCCAGCAATGACAAGCCGAGGACAAACAATACCCACGCTTTGGAGCCGAGGATTAACTGCGCTGTCGGTGGATCGCGCAAGACTAACCCTTGCGCCCATGAGGTCGTCGCGTAAAAACCAATCGCGAGTGCGATCCATTGCGGAGCGTTGCCAAACAACCTAGTTAGCCACCAAGCGCCGCAGGCGAGGCCAACGAATGTTAATCCATTGCAGGCAATGGTTAGCGGGGTCGCACCGAGTCGCACTAAGTTTGCTATCGAAAGCCCGGGCAATACCGCGCTCAATTCACGACCGAACTCTCGAAACGGGTGCGGTTCATCGATTGATTGGATGCCATCTAATTTGCCGCGCTTTGGTTCACGCAGCGTTCGCACCCATAGGGCCAGCAACAAACCCGGCAGACCGACGACGAAAAACGCGATTTGCCAACCGGCGAAGCCAAACGGGGCACCGCCGAGCGCGAATGCAGCGTCCCATCTCGAGACGACTTGGCCGCCAATGAACGTACCCAGTCCGGCGCCAACATAAACGCCGCTAGCAAGAATCGCGATCACCGTGGCGCGTCGTGCGGGTAGGAAAGAATCGGACAGCAATGAATAGGCGCAGGGTCCAGTGCCGGCTTCACCGACCCCGACCGCAATACGAGCAATTCCTAATTCTAAAAAATTGCGCGCAAAACCCGACAAGACGGTCGCTGCACTCCAAAATGCGACCGCATAAGCGATAAACGTGCGGCGTATCCAAACGTCCGCTAGTCGCCCAAACGGGATACCAAACAAGGCATAAAATACGGCAAAGGCCGTGCCAAACAAAAAACCCATTTGTGCATCAGTTAAGGCGAGGTCGCGCTTAATCTCCTCATTGAGGATCGCGAGTATCTGTCTATCGAGGAAATTGATGATGTACACCAATGTGAGTACCCCAAGCGAGTAGCACGAATAGCGGAATTCCTCTGGCGTTTGACTAGGGGTATTGCGTGGCACGTTGACAGTAGCGAACCTACGATTCGAAGCGGGCGTCAAGTATAGGCGACATTTAGAGCGTCGATGAACCGCTGAAAGAACTGACCAGATCGCGAACTTTTCGACGCGCGGCAGAGATACGACTAGGCGTGGCGCCGTTTAACGAACATTCGCGGAGCAAAGCTGCCGCTATAAACTTCACGTGGAAGACCGCGGTTACAGGTCGTGAGACAACGAGCTACATGGTCCAATGGTCCGTCTGAACGAGCCGTTGGCGCACGACTTCGGGCGTCGGGATCAGGTTTGTGGCTCATTAGGCCTCGCTAAACCATTGACGTCGTTGCCATATATGGTAGTGTGCTCCGCCAAAATCCACGATCATGAGGCCATATTTATAGTGATGCAAGCAGACGACGAGATTCAATTGCAGGTCTGGAAAGACCTGGCAATCAGTAAACAGATGTTGATACGCGGTGCCACAGATGCGCTGGGGCTGACCGAAGAGTGCAGCACTGAAGACCTTAAAACAGCCTTGAACGAGGCCATCAAACGCACGCAAGATGCGGACGCGAATATCGTCAATATGCGCGAGCAAACGGACAGCGAGCTGTCTGAGATGAAAGCGCAGGTTGCAACCAGCGACGAGCGTCGAGTGGCTGCAGAAGAGCAAGCCGTCGAAGCCACGACACAACGCGAAACTGCGGAACGGCAACTCGCGGCCGGTAGAGCTGACAATGCTAAGTCCTTAAAAGACGCTAAGGCCGACGTGCTGGATAAACAAAACAAACTTAAAGCGATTTCCAAGGCGCTCGCCGATACGCCGGAAAATGTCGTCAAAAAGCTAAAGACATTAAAAAAGCAGAAGCTGGACGAAGCCAAGGTTCGCACCCAGATCGAGAGTAAACTGCGCGCAACACGCAAAGACAAAACCCGACTTGAACAGGAAGTCAGCACGCAAAAAGAACAACTCGAGCAACTCGTGCCGTTAATAACCCAGGTGCGTGAATTGCGTGGTCTGTGCGAGCAGGCGAATAAGACAATCCAGCCATTGAGCGAAGACGATACGCTACTACTGGAAATTCCGGAGCTCGATGAGGAGCTGTTGGAAAGTCTGGAAAAAGCACTGGTACCAGAGAAAAGTGATACCGAGGAAGCAGTTGAAGCAGTTGAAGCGGTTGAAGCGGTTGAAGCGGTTGAAGCGGTTGAAGCTTAACGTCTGCCGTCGGTCATTTGCCAACTCTCTCTAGCTCGATCCTCCGTTTCTATACGGCCTTAACTGTCATTAACCAGACAGACGTCTTTACAGTCGGGAAGCGCGCGGCTCTGCTTAGCTCACGCACCACAGACCGCGAAATCTATAGGAGTCCTAGTGTCGTGCCGGTTAGACGCAGCCGACCCATTCTTTCATAGCCTGCGCCGCTAACGTGCATGTGTTGGGTTACGACATGCACGTCACGAAAATACCGTTGCAAGGGACACGTATCGGCGATAGATGTCGCCCCTGCGGCGTTATATAGAAGATCAACAGATGTTGCCGCACTCGCTGCTGCATGGGTGCCGGCAAGACGAATGCGGCGCCGAGCATCTTCGCTAGCGGGTTCCCCGCGCTCGACGCTTGTCCACAATGCCTCAACGGTTTCGTATAGATAACTGCGTGCCGAATCCATCAGTGCTTCGGCGTGCGCCAGGTCTATCTGGGCCGCACCCTGCTCGCGCAGCGGAGTCGTAACCCCGACCGGTACTTTACGTGCAGCAATGTCGACGAAGCAATCGTAGGCAGCGCGCGCAATCCCTAGCGCGACCGCGGCAACGGCCGGTGGAAATGTGCTGATGATCGGAAAGCGGAATAATGTTCCGCCGGCACGCGTTGGGTCATTCAAGCTCAGCCATCTGCCGGCAGGCACTCTCGCGTCGCGGATCTCCACATCGTGGCTGCCGCTAGCGCGCAGACCGGAGACCCGCCAAGTGTCGAGGATTTTAAACTGCGTGCGATCGAAAAACGGTAAAAGAATTTGCGGCGTGCCGTCTGCGTTCTTCTGCGGTTCTCCATCGGCGTTAGTAATTACAACGGTACCGAGCAGCCAATTCACGTTGTCACATCCAGACGCAAAGGCCCAGCGTCCGTTTACGATCAGATCGCCATCAACGTAATGTCCTTTTCCGCTCGGCGCTAAGACCCCTCCCGGGATCGCACGCTCCGGCGCGGCAAAAATTTCTTTAGCGCGCTGCGGCTCGAGTAATGCCGATACAAATGCCGTGGTTTGATAATTCATCAAACACCAACCGGCCGACCCGTCCGCATAAGAGATCTCTTCGATGACACGTAAAATGTCGATAAGGTGACTTTCAAGCCCGCCGTAGATCGCGGGGATGGCCATTTGCACCAGGCCGGCGTCGACCATGGACTGAACGCAATCACTCGCCAAACGCCGTTCCCGCTCAAACTCTAGTGCGCGCGCGGCAATCTCCGGAACCAGAACTCTAGCTGCAATAAGCTCGGCGCATTCCGTTGCCTCAGGTCGCATAACTCGGCTCTTCGAGATCGAGGATCGCGACGAGGTTATCCCACGCATCGTCGAGGACACCGCTGGAGAGGTAAACATTACCCATTTCGCCGACACTCTTAACCACGTTCGGTTC
>CAWLAW010000032.1:0-12201 GCA_963854885.1 Gammaproteobacteria bacterium
CTGTCGGCGTTTCCGGGGCTGCGTCCCGAGCAAAATCACCAAATGTCGCTTGATGCCCCGATGTGTGCCTAAGAACGCCGTTGGAAACTTCGATCTCCTCTTGCGGTACTTGCCAGCTCTTTGCGGCGGCCTCGATCGGTTGCCCCTGCGCCACGCAGTTGCTCCCAAGAGTTTCGAATTGAAGAGGATCCGCCAGTACCTTGCACGGCGCCCCATCCAAGATTGTTGTAAATGTTTCGATCCGCGGGTGCAAATTCCCAACGCACCTGCGCCCAGTCCGCGTCGAGTTCTTCGGCGACAATGGTCGTCAATCCCGTTGTCACGCCTTGGCCCTTATCGAGATGCTTAATCGTCACCGTCACTGTGTTGTCGGATGCAACGGACACGAAGGCGTTCAACTCGCCGTCGCCGGATTGAGCAGCGTACAAATCTTTAGAACTGAAACCCGCAATTGCAAATCCCGCGGCGCCAAGCCCGATAACGCGTATGGACGACCGTCTATCGACTGCGACAATTGGCGGTGTTGAATCAGCGCTGGAGAGGTTTTCGATAAGTCGTTGCAAGATACTTGGGTTATCCATGGAGTATCTCCGCGGCCCGGTGAATTGCCGCGCGTATTCGGTGATAAGTAGCGCAACGACACAAGTTGCCATTCATCGCTGCATCGATAGCCGCATCATCTGGGTTGGCATTAGTTACCAGCAAGGCGCTCGCCGACATTATCTGCCCGGATTGACAGTAGCCGCATTGCACGACGTCGAGTTCGATCCACGCCTGAGTTATTGCCTGATTCGCCGCATTGTCCAATCCTTCAATAGTGACGACCGAAGCGCCTTCAACGCTTGATAATGGGATCGAGCAGGATCGAACTGGATTGCCGTCGACATGCACGGTGCAGGCACCACATTGCGCAATACCGCATCCGAATTTCGTACCGGTTAAGTCTGCCTGCTCACGTACATACCAGAGCAACGGCATGCTCGGATCGACATCGGTTTGAATATCAGTACCGTTCAAAACGAATTACGTCATAGCGGTCTCCGGGAATCGACAATTCGGTCATTGTAAATTCAAAATAGGGTCTCCGCCTACTTGGCGAAATTTCACAGTCGATACGCACTTGTTGAGTATGCGTCTTAACGTGCATCGGAAGAACTAGTGGCTAAATTGCCGGACCAATCTCAAGTTTGGAACCGTCCGAAAATCGACTCAGCCTAAAACGAGACACATCATGTCCGAGCGCATTTCCGGAGACCATATCCGCCATAATTCGCCCGGCCCCGGGTCCGATCCCAAATCCATGGCCGCTAAATCCAGCTGCCACAAACAAACCATTCACATTGGGTACCCGGTCCATGACCGGAACAATGTCCGGTGTGGTATCGATCATCCCGGCCCAAGTTTGTATCAAGGGCAGATCGGCGAGTGCTGGTAGATAACGCTTAACCCGCATGCCAATTTCTGCGATGGCCGCAGGCGAGGGATCGGGGTTTAAAACACGCTCGCGTTCGAATGGTGAGATGGTATCAGCCGACCACAAGTCCCTAGCTTTTAACCGATCGATAAGGCCGTCTGTAAATCGAAGCGAGAAGTCAGAATAGGCACGCCCAATAGTCGGTAGAAATTGTTTAAAGTAACGAAAACTGTCTCGGCATACGTAGTGATCAAAAAACCCATTCGCGGCAAGCGTATATCCACCGTCTGTGCGTTTACGAAATGCAATTCCGCTACCGGCAGCGCTTCCTTTGAATATTTCCGCGCCTGGTGCGGTGCGGGCCACGCTAGCGCGAACTGTCAATTGCGGGAAGTCGAACCCGTGGTGTCGGCAAAATAATGATGACCACGCGCCGCCCGCACAAACGACACTGTGACACTTAATTAGACCCAGTTCAGTCACGACCCCACTAACCGACCCAGCTGTGAAATCCAGAGTTCGCGCAGCACACTCTTCGGTGATCGATACGCCTCGGTTTTGCGCGGCGCGCGCCAATGCGGGAACGGCCAAAAATGGTTCCGCGCGAGCATCGCTTGCCGTGTACGCCCCGCCGATCCACCCTTGCGGAGTATTCTTGAGTAATTGACCGAGCTCCGGTTTTCCGACCATTTTCGTATCAAGATCGTGGTCACGGGCTATAGACAACCAGCGCTCTCTCGCGGCCAGTTCGTGCTCATTCTCGGCGAGGTATAAGACGCCGTGCCGCTCGAAGCCGATATCTTCGTCCAATTGCTTGGCGAAAGATTGCCAATGTTCAAGCGCTTCAATGACGATCGGCAATTCCGCACGATCGCGACCGTGCTTGCGGATCCAGCCCCAATTTCGGCTCGACTGTTCGCCCGCTACTCGGCCTTTTTCGCACACGGCGACGCTTAGCCCGCGTTGAGAAAGAAACCAAGCAGTTGAAATTCCGATGATCCCGGCGCCGATGACGACAACGTCTACGGACTTCGGTAGCGAATCGGAAAATTGTACCGGTGAATTTTCGTTTAGCATTATTTGACGACGAAGCAACATTAAGTGCCCTGCATCGCTGCCTGCCGGGCGAAATCGAAGTATGGCGACTAAAAGCGAGGCTTGTCTACGAGTAGATGGCTAACGTTTACACATTTCTTCCCTTGGCCGAAGCAGGTACAAAGTTCATACTAGGCTCTCGGATTTCTCGTACTGGAAAGTACAGACTGACTGCGATTTGTGACGCCAATACGCGCTTCGTGAATCACCTACGACACACCTTTCCAGGCGACGCGAAGTGGCAACAATAGTGCGAAACTGGCTTGCCGATCGTGCACATAGAATCGCACCGCCATGCTACAAGGAGTCAGATTTAATTGAACTCAGATCGAAAAATGCGCCTCGGCGCTTTCATGCGCCCAGTGAGTATTCACACGGCTGCCTGGCGCTACCCACGCGCTTATCGAGACGCGAACTTCAATTTTGAACATTACCAACGATTTATTGCGAACTTAGAGCGCGGTTGCTTTGATGCGTTCTTCATGGCGGACCATCTCGCGGTGATGAACATGCCGATGGCCGCATTGAAACGCAGTGCAACGGTGACATCATTTGATCCGTTAACCTTATTGCCGGCCTTGGCCGTGACGACAAAACATATTGGGCTTGTGGCAACCGCCTCCACAACCTACAACGAGCCCTACCATGTCGCGCGAAAATTCGCCTCCCTAGATCACATTAGCAACGGGCGCGCCGGATGGAACGTCGTGACGTCAGCGAATCCTCACGAAGCGATGAACTTCGGTTTCGACGAACACATGGAACACGACCAACGCTACGAACGCGCCCATGAGTTCTACCAAGTCGTGACCGGATTGTGGGACAGCTGGGCCGATGACGCTTTTCTGCACGATGCCGAGAACGGTATTTATTTTGACTCGGCTAAACTGCGTGTTCTTGATCATAATGGCCCTCACCTAAAAGTTCGTGGCCCGCTAAATGTCGCCCGTCCAATTCAAGGCTGGCCGGTAATCGTTCAAGCGGGGGCTTCAGAGGCCGGGCGGGCGCTTGCCGCTGAAACAGCGGAAGTTGTATTTGGAGGTTCGAATACCTTAGTCGACGCACAAGTTTATTACGCGGATGTAAAACGCCGGATGGTTACATTTGGACGCGACGAAAATGATCTCAAAGTGCTCCCAGGCGCATTTGTTGTGGTCGGTGAGACGGTCCCCGAGGCTCAAGCAAAGAAGAAACTATTGGATAGCCTAGTACACCCAGATAGCGGCATCGCCACATTATCCGTGTTGCTGGGTTACGACGTATCGGGTCTAAATCTCGACGAACCACTGCCGGAACTCACGGAAAGTAATGCCAGTAAAAGCGGCCAGCAAAAACTTGTTGAAATGGCGCGCCGCGACAACCTCACGGTCGGGCAACTAGCGCAATACGTCGGCGGCAGTTTCAGCTCGCTAGAAATCGTCGGAACCCCAACGACAATTGTTGATCAGATGGAGGAGTGGTTTCATTCGTCCGGATGCGACGGATTTAACATTATGTTCCCGTATTTACCCGAAGGCCTCGACGATTTTGTCGATAAAATCGTTCCGGAACTGCAGCGCCGCAATTTATTCCGACGCGAATACGAAGGAACGACTCTGCGCGAGAACCTCGGGCTCGCGCGACCGGCCGACAAATTTTAGTAGGGCCCTATCGACACCTGGGACGAGTACCTAAGGTGACAGATATTCTTCCAGTTCCGTCGCCGAAATATCGAGTACCACGCGTTTCGCGATAAAGGAATACAAACTGCGGCACAAAATTTAGGTTAGGCGTCTCGACACAAGTGCCGCTGCCTCCTATACGGTATGCGAGGAGGCGTTCGAATTATGGCGACAACGCAAATAGAAACTAGAAAGTCTACTGTCCACACGAGTGAGATCCGAACAGAACCCTTGTGGGCATTCGAGTCCCACACGGGCAAACCCGCGACCCGCGGGGCTGCAGCTATTGCACACAAGTGCCGCGGTGCGGACAGCGAAACGTTCAACGGCATGAGCGGTAATAATTATGCACTCGCGACACGCGATGCTGAGAATCAGCTGTTACCTTGGGACGAGATCGAATCGCACGTCCGAAATTTTCTGCAATTCGCGAAATCGAATCCGACGTTATCATTTACAGTACTCGCGAGTGCGCAAAAGAAAAGCCTGGCGGAACAAGAAAAGTTTACTGATCTATTGCGCAATTCGCCGGCAAATGTGGTTTTACCGGGCCGCATTCTCGAATCTCTAGATCGATTAAGCAGCGTCCGAATTGTTTTTCTCGATTCGAATTTTAACGTCGATCAAGACGAGCGAAAACGGGTGCTCGATCAATACTTCGCGGCGAATCAATGCCTATGGAATGCCGACGAAATCGAAATAGTGAGTTTCGGTTCCGCGCAATCGATCGTGTCAAACGATAAGTTCGCGAACGAGCGCGGTTTTCGGCACCTAATCATGCGCGCGGATCCGGAAACCTACGGGGATTATGCTCCGCAAGCCCGAGAAATCTTATCCATCGCTTACGCAACTCAACTTGTTTGCTTAAACGACCCAACTGGAACCAGATTGGCTGATTACGCTTGGCTACTGGCGCGGATTTACAGATCGACGAACTGCTAATTGAATAAGGACTAAATCGCCTGTTACGGTACTCGCTATGGCGAGAGTTCAAGATGCCGCCATCCATAATCTAATGTAAGCGAATAAACCCTGTCCCCGCTATAATGCTCTGACATTGTAAGCAGAGAGCATTTTTATGCCAGACAGCGAACGTATTTGGGTTTTCGAATCTCAAATCGATGGCTATCACAGTGAAGGTGCGGCCGCGATCGCATTAAAACGCCACGCTGCGGAGCTCGGGCAGGCTAACGGGATCGTTGGCAGCAGCTACGCGATTCCGACTCGCGATAAAGACGAAAATGCTCTTGAATGGCCCAATATAGAAGCTGCCGTAAAAACGCTCCGAGACTACGCCACAGACAACCCCAATATTCCCTTCAAACTATCACCCGGGTCCGCGCACACTCTGGTTGCGAACGATCGGTACGCGAAAAGTCGCGGCTACAAGCATCGAATTATCAACCTCGATACAGAACGCTACAGTGACGACGCGAAGCAAGTTTTGGAAATGTTATCTATCGCATACGCGACAAAACTTGTCTGGATAAATGATCCCGACGGTACCAGTACCAGCTTTCAAGTTGCTGGGATCCATTTAGGTGCTTGCGCAGGATTGGAGATAAACAGTGTCACCATCCATTAGTTTTCGCTCACACCGAATTCCAACAACCGACGATTTCAGCGAAAAGAGCAACAATGGCAAAATTTGATTTTAGTGGTAAACGGATCGTTGTAACGCATGCGCATGCGTTTATGGGACCGAAACTCGTCGAAGTGTTCGAAGAGTATGGGGCGACGGTAGTTGCCGACGAGCAAGACCTCCTCGACGGTGCGGCGGTGAGTGCCCTAGGCGAGCGGGCGGGGCATATCGATATCCTAGTGGCGAATCTCGGCGTACCTGCACCGTCGACAAAAATAACAGACAGCAACGAAGAAGAATGGCGGCACGTCTTCACCCACATGGTCGATCCATTACCATTACTCATGCGCTTGGTCGTGCCACAAATGACCGAGCGAGGCGCAGGTCGCATCCTCGTTATGGGTAGCGCTTCTGCGCTTCGCGGAATGAAGAGAACCTCAACCTATAGCGCGGCTCGGGGAGCACAACTGGCATTCGTACAGGCAGTTGGGGTTGAGTTAGCACCACTTAACATTCAGGTAAATGCGATAGCGCAAAATTTCGTCGACAACCCGACTTATTTTCCGCCAGATCTGCAGGCCAACCCGGCGTTCCAAGACAGAATAAAACGCGAAGTGCCGCTGGGCCGCTTAGTTTCCCCGCGCGAAGACGCCGATTTTGCCGCATATTTGTGTAGTGATGCAGCGGCGTGTTTCGTTGGACAAGTATTTCCAGTGTGTGGTGGATGGGTGCAGCGCTGATGCTGTTGAATGATTTTCGACGTCACGTTACGGCGCAATAGTTGAATATTATTCCGAACTGGCACAATCGAATAAGGATCCGAAGATGAACGGTAATGAACATTTTAGCGCAGCGGTCCAGGGAATCACCGAAAAATTCGAACTCGGAGACTTCGAATTGCAGCAAGGAGCGACGCTACGCGGTGCGTGGATTTCCTATCGCACACACGGCAAACTGAATGCGGCGAAAGACAACGCTATCTTGTTTCCGCATATGTATTCGGGCTCGCATAAGGACATGGAGCTTTATGTAGGACCTGGGCGAGCTTGTGATCCGGATAAGTATTTCATCATATTGCCGGGTCAATTTGGTAATGGCGTTTCCAGCTCTCCGAGCAATACGGCCGCTCCGTATAACCAAGGCGCATTCCCGAAAGTGCAGATCGAAGACGACGTGATTGCTCAGCATAGACTCGTGACTGAACAATTCGGCATTTCCGAATTACAACTCGTAACGGGCTGGTCGATGGGCGCGCAGCAGACATACGAATGGGCAATTCGATTTCCGAACATGGTCAAGCGTGCGGCACCGATTGCGGGAACTGCGCAATGCACCCCTCACGATCAACTGTTTATAGAATGTCACATGAGCCAACTTCGATCGGATCCGAATTTCGACGACGGCTTCTATACTGCACCTCACGCCTGCCATATCGGATTACGCCGACACGCTCAAGTGTGGGGAGTAATGGGATGCTGCACGGAGTTCTACAAAAAAGAGGCGTGGCGAGACGGCGGATTTTCTTCGATGAACGATTTCGTTCAGGGCTACTACGAAAATTGGTTTTTACCAATGGACCCAAACAATCTATTAACAATGGCCTGGAAATGGCAACACGGGGACTCTAGCCGCAACACAGGAGGCGACCTTGCCGCTGCGCTCGGCCGGATTCGCGCCAAGACATTCGTGATCCCGTTCGCCGATGACATGTTTTTTCCCGTCTCAGATATCGAAGCAGAACAAAAAATGATCCCGAACAGCGAACTCAGGGTAATCGAGAGCTTGTGGGGCCATTTCACTATGATCTCGATGGATCCGGCAGATCACCAAAAAATCGATGACCAGTTGTCCGAATTGTTAGCCATCGACGTTTAACCTGCGTCCAAATATAGAACATCGGAGCAAAGATTATGAACGACTCAGACGTTGAAAATATTCTAGGTCGATTGCAGTACCTGGAAGACTTGGAAGCTATCCGCCACACCTGGCGGGACTACTGTCTCCGGCTAGATTCGGAAGACTGGATTGGCCTTGGCGATATTTACACCGAAGACGGCGTTCTTGAGATGGTCGGTTTGGATGCCTTGCTACCCGGTATCGACGGTGTTTATCGGGGGCGAAAAAGCATAATCGACGATTTCTACGTGCCGGCGATCGACGGCGCAGCAAACCCAACCGCGAAACTTTTCGCAACGGGACACATCAGTACGAACATGCAAATTGACCTTGATGGCGACGAAGCAACGACCTTAGCGTATTTCTTTGAAATTGTGGCTAACAACACCGTATTAATCGGCACCTATCAGCACCGGATGCGTCGCGAATCGGATCGCTGGCGGTTCGCGTTTCTGAGAATCTCAGTGCGCTATCACGCACAGTTAGCGGCGGAGAATGTCGGCGGGCAAAGCCTGCAGGAAATTTTAGCCAAGCCGTATCACCTCTAGTGCCCGTCGGATGGATTTTGAAAACACGGTTTGGTATTGCGCATAACGACGAAACTATCGAGGCGATGCTGCACTAAACACCGAGCTCGTGAAGCTCAAATGTGGAATCTATTTTCCATCTGCTTTCGCAGGTAGCATTATGCGTCGCCGAGTAAAAAATCTAAAACCGCGTGGTTAAATTCTCTCGGCTTTTCAGCGTAACCAATATGACCTACTCCATCGACCAAGTGAAATCGGGCATTTGGGATCTGGGCCGCGATTTTACGTCCGCCATCTGGTGGCAGTACGCGATCATCACTGCCGGCAATAACCAACGTGGGCCGCGTAATCTTTGCAATGTCATTTGATAAATTAAAATCGGCCAGTGCACCCGCCAAGACATGCTTGTACGCATCCAGTTGGTTATCGGCAATCATCTCACCCAACCATTCCGCAAGTAGCGGATCAGGCGGTTGTGCCAAGGCCTGTGCCAAAACGAGCGCCGCATAATCATCCATCGATGTTTCATCTAAGGCTTTCAAGCGCGCACTCATAACATCTGCTGGAATGGCGAACTCACACGCGGTATGAGCAAGAATTATTCGATCACATAATAGAGGCGCGCTGAGTGCGACTTGTTGTCCGACAAATCCACCCATCGAACTGCCCAAAAAATGAATCGAGTCGAGCCCGAGAGCCTGACATACGCCGATTACGTCATTTGCCATGAGTTCGATCGAATAGTGCTCTCGCCCAGAAGGCTTGCTGGAACGCCCGAAGCCACGCAGGTCCACCGCGACTACGTGAAAATGCTGGCTAAACTCTCGGACTTGATGAACCCATAAACCGGCGTTCGTACCGAGACCATGTACCAGCAGCAGTGGCTCACCGGCTCCCCACTGGCGAACGTTTATATCGATGTCACCAATGTGCATTAAGGCCATAAGACGTTCCTTACGATTTTCTACCTCGACGTTGTGGAGCGCGGCGAAATCTAGGTGACGCGCATGTCTCGAGGAACAATATCGCCGTGTTCAACAATTAATTCATCGTCTAAGGTCAATGTGCAATTACGCATCGGTAGATCAAGATGGCACGGCGTATCGTTATCGCCACCGAATTCCGTGTCCGGCCCCATCGAAAATAAAACGTTGCCGTAACATGCACGTCCATCCATACCGATACCTGGTAAATCTACTGACCATTGGCAGTCAGCATTGAGCCCCCAACCAATGTGCGAAACCGCAAACGCACGCGGATCGTCGTAGCTTGCGATGAATTCCTTCAATGCAACTGCATCGCTACCGCCGTTGATCTCCACGACCGTCGCATCCCGGATGACAAACTCAATTGGCGATTTAACGAACTGCTTAAGTGGATAAAGTATGTCTTCGACATCCATCACGACCCGGCCATTCACGCCATTGTCCGCCGCCAACGTTGCAATAAACCCGCCAGGCCAATGGTCCCATCGACCGGGTGTTACCGTGTAGCCGTATTCTGTCAATATCGATTTATCTGCCAACTTGTAAGTGACGTCGGTGCCAGCGTCATTAGTGAAGCGCATTTCCCCCGCGTTGCCAAGCCGCCGTTCTGCCGCTTCGACGCGTTTGCGTACACTCGGATCCGGTAGTAATCGTTCTAATATTTCGCTGGGCTCTACGACCAATAACACCCTTGCGCCGGCCTCCTGCATGGCGATCTGCTCACGTGAAAACAGCAGCAACATGTGGTCGATTACAATGTCCGCGTAGCAACACTGGCGGAGCGATTTTGGGTGGTCACTTAACGGGTTCTTACCCACATTTGCTATACGTTCACTGGCGTCCATCGTTTGAGCAACGTCTAGATTAACGTCGATAACCCTCGCACCCAGGGCGCTCGCGACGCTAAGCGACGTTTCAGCATATTCTCGAAGTACGTCACCTTCGGACAAAACGGCGACTGATTGCCCAGGGCCTATTTCGCATAATTTAAATTCTTGAGTAAATAGTTCCGCCAATGCTTCCATGTCTGCATTCTCCGCAATTTAAGCGTGCGCTTTGCCAAACGATTTCGAATAACCGCCGTCGATCGGTTCGGGATATTTTTCACTTCCCGTTTTCAGCGCCGCTGCACCCTGGGTAATGCGCGATCGTCTCGCGTCTTTGTTGTCGTCAAGCAGTGCGTCGAGGTAGTAGTTAAGCAGGTGATGGATTGCTCGTTCCAATTTTACCGTCGGTCCGGGATTAAAGCCGTTCGACTTAACCCCAGTTTGCAGGGACTCAAGCATTGCTTCGTCTTCGGTTGCGACGAGTCGAATGAAATCTGCATAAATTTGGTTTTTTTCCGCAAATCCTGGTTCGTCGAAAAATTCATTGGGCAATTGCGTATAAATCGTTACTTCAGTTCGGTTAACGTCTATCGGCGTTGCCACCCATGGCTGAATTAAATCGTGACGTCCAAAAATATTCATCGTTGGCCGCACCCACGTCGTACAAGCGAACTTATCCGTAACCTTTCCTTCAAGCCACGGCATTTGTCGAAATAAAGTCACGCCGTTCGGCGCCATGGTTAATGCTTCATAAACAGCATTGTAGCCCTGGCCGGTCAAATTAAAACGAAAATCGTTAACTGGAAAGTGCGCGCCGAATGAGGTCTTGTGAATTACTCCAACGTGATACATATCCATCAAATTTTCCGGTACAAATTTCCAATTGCACGGGACTTCGAATACGAACTTGTCCGACGTTCGGGTATTCTCGGGTTGCAGAAACGCTGCGAAATCGCGGACGCCATCCTCGTCCAAGCACTCGCCTAGAGAACGACGACTCGGATCGAAATTAATAAAAATGTACCCACCCCACGTATCGACCCCTATCATCGGCAGTCGGCAACTTTCGAAATCGAAGCCGCTAACTTCGTCGCTGTGCGGCGCAACCGACAAGCGACCGTCCGTAGCATAAGTCCATCCGTGATAGCGACATGTAAATCGCTTTGCATTGCCTTCCCCAACTGCCACTTCAACGCCACGGTGCTGACATAAATTTCTAAACGCGCGAAGTTCGCCGTCGGATCCTCGACAAATTACGAGAGGTTCTCCAACAATACGCATAGCGCGGTAGTCCCCGGGTTCTTCAAACTCTTCGATGCGTCCAACACACAACCATTCACGCATAAAAATCGTGTCAATCTCGCGTTGGAAAATCTCTTCTGAAGTGTAGTAATGACCCGGTAGATGCCTCGCTTCGTTTAGATTTGCGCGTGTATGCTCGATTTCTTTGCGAGTTTGTAGATCTAGCTCTGCGATCGTCGTCATCGATTTGATCCTCCTCGTTAATTGAATCCCGACACCCCGATGCGTCTAATGCCCAGACGGCATGATCATATAGTTGAGCCAACAAAGCCTAGCCCAAGGTCGATGGTGGCGCAATTCGAATATTTCGCTAACGTACCGGCTATTTCTCACGTCCGTAGGCCTATTTCGTCATTTCGAGCGCGCGCGCTTACGCGCAGCGCGTATTGAAAATACTCACCTTCAATTTAGGCGCATAGTAGTAGCGCACTTTGGTATTAATTGAACAATCTAAAAAACCGGGTCATCGGCAGTTGTCGGCGAGTAATTTTGGAATACCGAACACGCCTTAGGCGCCGGAACTGGCTAAAGTCCCTTCGCTTCGGAAATAAGTTGCTGCTATCCACGACGAGCAACGCAAACGAAAAAGTTGAATTTTAAAAGCGCGCGGCTCATTGCTAGAGGAATCATTGTTCAGAGCGACTGAGCGCTATCATTCGGCGCAACGCTGGCTTTACTTAATCGACAATATAATAAACTTGCATTTTGCTAATGCTGCGGTTTAACTTAGGGTCGTTGCTGGCACGGGGACGATGAAATGCAAACTCGGATGATCGATAAGCAGTGGTCGGAAAAATATCCCGATGTCGGCAAAGGCCCGGTTGCCACTGAGCCCAACATCTCACCGGAGTACTTCGAGCGAGAACGAGAGTTGATCTTTCGCCGTCACTGGTTAAATGTCGGCCGTGTAG
>CAWLAW010000033.1:0-12171 GCA_963854885.1 Gammaproteobacteria bacterium
CAAGCATCTGAAAGGCGCTCTCGAATCGTTCATCGATAGCTGGCATTGCGGCCATTTATGTTAAAACCTTCCTGCGAAATTGGGCTACTCTGGGCACTGCTGGACTGCCCATCGTTACATTTAAGCAACCGTAACGACGTCGCGCAGGTCTTCTAGGGGTCGTTTGTGATAACGGTCACGCAATTTCTGATCGGTAGCCAGAAACTGTGACCTTTTAGTCACCACTCAGTGGCGGTCACCCGGTTCCAGCCATTCGGAACCCGAATTTCCAACTCAAAATGAACGACTTGCCAGCGCTGCCTGCACTTTACGTAAATAATTACGATTGACTATTATTATCCGGTGACTTTAGTCCATTTTGGACAGTCGATCAGGTTCTCGATTTCGACGATGGCGGCATTCGAACTCCGCTCCACGGAGTCGCCGATCGGCATCAAGAATCTTAGTCACACTATTTTACATTTCAGCGTAGAATTCTACATCGAATTATTACGAACAGCGAGCAGAAACACTGGTGTCAGACGGTTCAGAAAAATCTATTCAGAAAAGAATCTACGAACTACAAGTGGAGCATCGTGATCTCGATGTTGTTGTCGACCGATTGTCATCACAACACGATGCCGACCAACTAATGGTGCGGCGCCTAAAGATTCGGAAGCTGCGGCTTAAGGATCAGATTTCTATACTAAAGAGCGAGTTAATCCCAGATTTAGATGCTTAACATTAACTGGATTACTTTGCCTATTTTCTCATCATGACTGTAGCAGACGACACTATTCAAAGCCGGTTGGCGCTCCTAATACCGATCAATAACCTCGGTCTGCAGCAGCAAGAACAGATGCTAAATTCCGCAAAACTTTGGGAATTTAAGAAAAAAGAGACAATTTTTACCCAGGGAGATCGGGACAACTGGTCGTTCTACGTTACCGAAGGCGAAATCGAGCTCTATGCCGATGATCAGCTGATAAAACGAGTGACTGGAGGAGAAGGTGCTTCTTTCCACGCGCTCGCTCAACTCCGGCCGCGCCAAATGTCGGCCCGAGCAAAAACGAAGGCAAAAGTACTGCGAGTCAATCGCGGGTTACTCGACCGCCTACTGAGCGTCGAAGAACGTCCTGTCGCTTCACAACCCGATATCGAAGTCACCGAACTAGAAGTTAGCGCGTCCGGTCATTGGATAGCTGAGATGCTCCAATCCGATTTGTTCGCCCACATACCGCCGTCAAATATCCACAAACTACTGGAAACAATCGAAACGGTGGCGTTTAACGAAGGCGACGTCGTCATAGAACAAGGTTCACCTGGGGACTATTACTATGCGATTCAATCGGGCCGCTGTGAGGTCCTACGCGCTGGAAAAACCGGAAAATCGCTCAAGCTCGCGGAGTTAGAAACCGGCATGTGATTCGGCGAAGAAGCGTTAGTCTCAAATGCGAAACGTAACGCAACCGTCAAAATGCTTAGCGACGGCGAACTCGCGCGCCTAACGAAAGAAGATTTCATCGAGCTCATCAGGACTCCCGTGTTGCGCGGAGAATCGTTACAGGAATCGCGCGAGCGAGTGAACTCCGGCGCACTATGGTTAGACGTACGATTTCCGGAGGAACACACGGCTGATGGCTTGACCGATAGTCTAAACATTCCGCTGAGTAGCCTTCGCGCGTCGCACGGAGAATTGAATAAAGATCTGCCGTATGTTGTGTACTGCGACACTGGCGGGCGTAGTTCTGCGGCCGCATTTTTACTTACACAAGAAGGATTCGAAGTTTCATACGTCGTCGGAGGAGCTATTGACGAGGTTGCTACGAATAAAATCGCTGATTCGCAATCAATTCCGGAGCAGGCGCGCGTCGAACCTGCTCCGCTAAAGAAAACTCAACAGCTCGGGCAATTCGCTTCGCCGAAACAAGACGAAATCGTAGAGGCTGATATCCGCGCTCAATCCTTGGCTGCTGGTCTAGAGAAAGCTAATTTTCAGATTGAACAAGCCAAACGTGTTGTGGCGCAAGCCGAAGCGGCAAAACGCGACGCGGATCGGGTAGTTGCCGAGAAACTCCAAAAAGAACGCTCCAAAATCGATCGTGAGTCGGCTGCTAGGCAGGCAGAATTGGTTGAAGCGCAACGGCTGAAGGACGAAGTTGCAGCAAGACTCCGAGAGGAACGTGCCGATATCGATCGCGAGTCGGCAGCTACGCACGCAAAATTGGTTGAAGCGCAGCGTCTCAAGGGTGAAATCGAACGTCAGCAAGTGCTTGCGGCGGAAATAGCTCGCAAACGCCATCAAGAACAAGAAGACCGCACGGCCGCACTGGAACGGGAGGCCGATGCACGACTCCAGGAAGACGAAAAGAGAATAGAAGAGCTGTATCGGAAACAAGCAGAAGGGCTCGATTCTCTTGCGCAACAGCGCGAAAAATCAGAATCGGATATTAAGCAAGCTTGGGAAGAAATCGAAACCGAATCGACTATCTCAAAGGAACGACTCGAAGCGGCAAAAGAGCTCGAAGCTGAGCTCATGCGCATGGAAAAAGAAAGTGCCTTGGAGCTAGAGGCGAAAGAGCGTGAAATGCGCGCGACCCTTCAGGCCGAGTTGGACGTCGAGCGACGCAAACTTGAGGCGGAATTTGCGCGCACAGCGGAAGAAATCGACCGGGCAAAACGTGAACAAGCAGAAGCAGCAAAAATAGCCGCCGCAGCGAAAGCAAAGCAAATCATCGAAGAATACAAGCAAAGCCAGGAGGCCCTGCAGGCCGAGCAAGCAGAAAAGCTACTGGCTGGAAGAAGGCAAATCGAAATTGACGCCGCGAGGCTAAAAACACAACTCGAACAAGCTGCCGAGACACGTCAGGACGCGGAGAGCATAAAACGCGAAGCCGAACGTCAACTAGCCCAAACGCGGCATCGTCGCGACGTTACGGAGGCGAGTTTACACGAAGAAATTGCGGCTATAGAAGAACGCGCGCGTGCGGCAACAGAACGATTGCGCAGCGCCGTCGCACAGGAGAATAGCGCAGAATACGAGCACCTAGAATCTGAACTACGACTCGAGCGAACATATGGAACGAAAAACGAAATTAATTTGCTCTTGCAGAAAGAGCTCGACGAGTGGGTGGAAGAACAAGAAAGAGTGCAGGAATCTACCAGCTGGCGTGAGGAAATCGAGAAACAAGTAAGCCAAACCGAGCGAATCAAACATCGAGCCGTACAAGCGCAGCGTGACAACACCCGCTATGACTCCGATCTGCTAGATGAAATCGCGGTTCAGCTTAGCGGTGATCCATAGCAGGGAGAGCGGTAACGTTCTGCGCCCAAAAAGGGGTTGATTTTGTAGGATCAGCGGACAATCCCAGGCGCGAGGAATTAACCGGGCCGGGCTTGGCCAAGTCATGCTGTCCGACGTACAGATTCCAAAACTTCGCCGCCGTCGAAATGTTCATAAAGTTTTTCGTCGAAAAACTGATCAACAATGTGCTGCGCTTTCGGGCGCAAGTCGAGGAAGTTGATACCCATTACGCATCTCGGGTCGTCTGGAACTGTGGTTAAATAGGTAAGGCTTCCGCCGGCCGACAAAGTAACCGCCCCGGTAGACAGGGGTATCGCGATGGCGATTTGTACGATCGAGGAGTTGTCCGGAGATATTTTGCCGCCGTTAGGGTGGAGGATTTGCGCGGTCGCGGTGTTGCAACGGATCTGTATACCGCCTGGGCCGACATTCACCAATTTAGCCGCGCAATGCTGTCCGCTCGCGTTCCGGAACGCGACTGGAATATCGAGCGCGAGCCGCGGGTAGCGGCGCTGTTCGTCGAGTTTTTCGACCAGCTTCCAGGCAACAGCGGCTTTTTCCATTTCGGGCGATCTTGGTTTTTTCATGTCTTCTCAATCTCCGCAAACTGATGTTGATTTGAGGGCAAGCGTAGACCAGATGATATGTATGTTGCCGGATACAGTTCTCATTCTTCCACACACGGACGTGCAGCTAACAGTCGTTCACAAACTTGTTCCAGTTTCGCCGGATCAGAACGTCTCAATGCCTTGATCGGCGCACGAGGACGGATTGGACTGGACGATGTAACATGGTCGTCGAATCGCGAAGAGCTTGAACGGACAGCGAGAAGCATTGATTCCAGTACTAAAACTGGGGGTGTTTTGACCAGGCGCAATCAGTGATTTCGGCGAGAAAGTCATCAATCCTAATCGGATTGGCCATGTTGGTGGTTCACAGTCGAACGACATGCATTACAATATGCGCCCAACACAAATATTTGAGAGGTTCCATGTCAAACAACCGATTTGCGGGCACAGATACGTACGTCGCCACGGAAGACCTGATGATGGCTGTCAATGCGGCGATCACTCTTGAACGTCCACTGTTGATCAAAGGCGAACCCGGCACTGGCAAGACGATGCTGGCCGAAGAGGTCGCGAACTCGTTAGGCGCCCCTCTAATTCAATGGCATATCAAATCCACAACGAAAGCCGCCAAGGGCTTATACGAATACGATGCGGTGGCCCGTCTAAGAGATTCTCAACTCGGCGACGACCGCGTGAAAGACATTCGAAATTATATCCTACAAGGAAAATTGTGGGAGGCGTTTTCGATGGACAAACAACCGGTGTTGCTAATTGATGAAATCGACAAAGCTGACATCGAATTCCCGAATGATTTGTTACAAGAACTCGATCGTATGGAGTTTTACGTCTACGAAACCAAGGAAACGATTAAAGCGGTCCAAAGACCGATCATCATCATCACGAGTAATAACGAGAAAGAACTTCCCGATGCATTTTTGCGTCGCTGCTTTTTTCACTACATTCAATTCCCAGATTCAGACACAATGGATACGATTGTTAAGGTCCATTTCCCGGATATCAAGAAACGTCTGCTGGCTGAGGCCATGGAATGCTTTTTCGAGTTGCGTGAACTACCCGGTTTGAAGAAAAAACCCTCCACCTCTGAACTTCTTGATTGGATCAAACTATTAATCGCAGACGACATTCCGCCTGAAGCCTTGCGTGAGAAAGACTCGCGTAAAGCAATTCCGAAACTCTACGGCGCGCTATTGAAGAACGAACAAGATATGCATTTGTTCGAGCGTCTAGTATTTATGTCGCGACATTCCGGTGCTAACTGAGCTCTTTTACAATCTGCGCAAAGCGCAGATACCGGTTTCAATAACCGAGTATTTGATGCTTCTTAGCGCATTGGATCACCATTTAGCTGGCTATAGCGTCGATTCGTTCTACTATTTGGCCCGCTCCGCTCTTGTAAAAGACGAACGGTTCTTCGATCGCTTCGATACGATTTTCACTGATTACGTCAGTGGCAGGGAATCGGTATTCGACGAAATTGTCGGAGAAGTCCCGCTCGAATGGCTTAAGCAGCAGAAAGAACTCAATCTTAGCGACGAAGAGAAGGCGCTAATTGAAAGTTTGGGTGGCTGGGACAAGTTAATGGAGACGCTACGTGAGCGTCTAGCCGAGCAGAAGAAGGAACACCACGGCGGCAGTAAGATGATCGGCACCGGCGGCACCTCACCATTCGGTTCGGGCGGATACAATCCCGAAGGCGTTCGAATCGGCAACGAAGGGAAGCGACAAGGCCGAGCAGTAAAAGTTTGGGAACAACGCAATTTTGCAAACTTAGATGACCAGCTTGAACTAGGTACCCGAAATATAAAAATCGCGTTACGCCAACTACGGCGCTTCGCGCGCGAAGGAGCGGAGGAAGAACTCGATCTCGACGATACCATTTCGTCTACCGCGCGTAATGCCGGTTACTTAGACATTAAAATGGTACCGGAGCGCCACAACACGATAAAAGTGCTACTTTTTCTAGATGTCGGCGGCTCGATGGATCCATATGTAAAAGTTTGCGAAGAGCTATTCTCTGCTGCCAAATCGGAGTTTAAACACCTCGAATATTATTACTTCCACAACTTTATCTACGAGTCAGTCTGGAAGGACAACCAACTCCGTTCGAACGTTCGCGTCCCAACGACACAAGTGATGAACAAGTTCAGCGCAGACCACAAAATCGTATTCGTTGGCGATGCGACCATGAGTCCGTATGAGATCATGGCCGTCGGTGGAAGCGTCGAACACTGGAATGAAGAGCCTGGGGCTAATTGGATGGCTCGGATGATGGCCTTATATCCGTATGCGGTTTGGTTAAATCCGCAGCCGGAAGATTACTGGGGTCATATTCCGTCCATTACCATGACAAAAGAACTCATTTCCGATCGAATGTTCCCGCTGACAGTTGACGGACTTGAACGCGCGATGAAAGCGCTGAAGAAATCCCACTAAAGCGCCCGGAGCCGTGCGTCGGCGAACGCTATTGCGAACCATTGCTGCGCTGTGTCTAACTAGTGCGATCGTTGCTGCCGCGCAAATAGCCGAGGCGGCGTTACAACCGACGCAACTCGGCGTGATCGTTAACGACGCAGACCCCCAGAGTGTTGCTATTGGTAAGTACTATGCCGAACGCCGTCGAATACCCGCCGATAACGTTATTCATATTAGTTTCCGCTCCGATAAACCGGTACTTGACGCTGCCGTGTTCAAAGAAATCTATCAACATGTTCGAGCACAATCGAAACAAACCATACAAGCCTACGCGTTGACCTGGGCATCGCCCTATCGAGTCAATTGCATGTCTATCACCTCTGCATTCACATTCGGGTATGCGAAACGTTATTGTGCCAAGGGCTGCACCGCGACCGCGCCAAACCCTTATTTTGATAGCGATAGCGAGCGGCCAATGGACGACTATGGTATCCGTCCAACGATGTCGATCGCTGCGCGCACATTCGAAAACGCAGCGTTTCTTATAGATCGGGGCGTTCAATCAGATTTTACAAAACCGCGGGCGAGCGCCTATCTCGTTGTTACCGGCGATAAAGCCAGAAGTACCCGCGCAACAGATTATTTCAACGCCAGACGCAGTTCGGCCATGCAAATTCCCGTTAAAATCGTACGCGCCGAAGGGATCCGTGATGTATTCGATGTCATGTTTTATTTTACCGGCATTCGGAGCGTCCCCTTTCTGGATTCGCTGGGATTCTTACCGGGCGCGCTAGGCGATCATTTGACATCTTCCGGCGGTAAGATGCCCGACAGTAGTCAAATGAGCGCAATGAGGTGGCTTGAGGCGGGCGCCACCGGTAGCTTCGGCACGGTGGTCGAACCGTGTAATTTTCCGCAAAAATTTCCGAGCGCGAAGATCGCTATGAAGCACTATTTAGCCAGAGATTCATTGATAGAGGCGTACTGGAAGAGTGTCGCATGGCCCGGCCAGGGTATCTTCATCGGCGAGCCGCTGGCTAAGCCGTATGCCGATATGCCCTCGATTAAATCGATGCAGCCTGCGGGAACTTTACTAAATGACTGATAAAATTGAGACGCACAATTCGCCCGCTCGCTGGTGGCCGATTATTGTTTTCTTAGTTCTGCTGGTTGCCGCGGTTCCGTGGTACTGGCCAGATTCCGATCACAGCATCATTTTCGGTGTACCTGCTTGGGTGGCGTTGGCGGTTCTCGTTTCACTATTTGCGTCAATTTTCACCGCCTGGTTACTTTTTAGGCCGTGGCCCGGCGAATCGTCCGAATCGACTACGTGCCCAGGCCCGGAGCGCGAATAGGCCATGAGCGGCTTACTTCCTTTTGGCCCTGGTGCGTGGGTTTTTATCAGCTTGTACCTGCTCTCGCTAATTGGCATTGGTCTGCTTGGAAAACGCGCACGAAAAGAGAATTCGTTAAACGATTTCTATCTAGCCGGCGCGGGTTTCGGCGCTCCCGTTTTATTTCTTACTTTGTTCGCCACGCAGTATAGCGGGAACACTTTCTTCGCTTTCACAGGCGCGACGTATCGAATCGGATACGCATGGATCACTAGCTTACATTTCATGACTGCGATCGTCGTGTGCTACTTCATCTATGCGCCGCGATTGTTTGTCCTCGCGAAAGCACGAAACTATGTAACCCCGAGTGACTACGTCCAGGACAGATTTCGCAACAACGTTCTAACCGTTATCGTGACGCTAACGCTCATCGTCGTATTGTGTAATTTTCTGCTCGCGCAATTAATGGCCATGGGTCGCGCCATGCAAGGGCTCTCCCAGATCGATCAGGACACCGCGTATATCGGTGGCGTAATTGTATTGGCGCTCATTATGGTGATCTACGGAACCTTAGGTGGATTGCGGGCCGTCGCATGGACCGACGCAATTCAGGGAGTAATCCTAATGTTCGGATTCGCGATATTGCTCCTATTATTGTTCGACCTATACGGCCCGTTAGTCAACGCCACCAACGTGCTTATGGCCCAAGACCTGACCTCTGGAACTCGCAAAACATTACCCCCGAACGCGCTTCAATGCCGCGAATGGCTGAGCTATATTTTAACGGTTGGATTTGCCGGTTCGCTTTACCCGCAGGCGATTCAACGTATCTATGCGGCACGCTCCGCCATTGCGTTACGTCGAAGTCTAAGCATCATGGCGTTCATGCCATTGCCAACGATGATCATTGCCGTGATTGCCGGCATTATGGCGGCTGCGTATATTCCTGGACTTGAAGGTGCAGCATCAGACCAGGTTTTTGGGCGTGTACTGCGCGAGATCCAAGCGCACTCGACCATTGGATATGGGGTCGTTGTTGTTCTCTTGTCTGCCGTGCTTGCTGCGATGATGTCGACCGCAGATTCCGCGTTATTATCGATCTCATCGATGTTTACTAAAGACATTTATGCACGTTTTATCCGCCCGGATTCCAGTCAGGTACATCTAACCGCAGTTGCGAAATCCTGCTCTTGGATAACGATTGCGCTGCTAGTTGGCCTCGCTATCGCGTTGCGGTATCACGCCTCACTCGTCGCCCTGATGGATCGAAAACTCGATTTATTGATCCAGATGGTGCCGATATTTATGGTCGGTCTCCGCTGGCCCGGATTGCGTGCTGGACCTGTTCTGATTGGGTTATGTACGGGGATTTTACTCGCAATGCTGTTGGCCTTTGGCGGTTTTGATTTTGTACAAAAAGGCAAAATTGCCGGTTTTCACCCGGGTCTGGTCGCCGTCCTCCCTAATCTCGCTATCGCAATACTTGGTTCACGTTGGGTCAACGCAAGGGCTACCTGACGTAAAACGTCACTTGTTAATTTTATTTGTCACCCTGGCCCGACAACCGCGCCGCACCATCCCAAACGCCACTGCGTCCTAAACGCCAACTCGATCACACATCGATTGGCAGAATTTGAACCGCATCTCACTTTCAGCCGCTTAAAACTCCGATACAGTCAATTGGAACGCAAATTGCCTTTATTCAGGTAATAAAAATTAATTACCCACTGGAGAGGCGCTAGCAATGAACGTCATGTATCAAATCAATCCTGAAGTTGTCGAGTACAGCGGATACGTCGATTTAAACGGGCAGTACATTCCGTTTTCAATGGCCGACGACGTATTTACCCGGGCACGGGCTATCGGTGCACGTGTTCTGTTGCGATTAGAGCTCGATGAGGAACAAGAACTCACGGGAATTTTTTATACTAATGACACCGGCTTGTGTGCTTAATAAACGTAATTATGCTCGAATACACGGACGTTTCTCGATCGCGCCAAAGCTCGTAGGCGCCGCAAGACAACAAATAAAGGCGAAACTGAGTCTAATCGAAGCATCGATACCCGCTGCTATCATGCACTCTTATGATGCCCGGCGGATACAGAAACGACACAAGCTATCGCGTGATAGTCGCGGCCGTCCTACTAATTTTAACCGGCTGTTCAGACTCCGCTTCTCGCTACCACCCGCTAGATACTAGGTCGTGGTGGGACTACGAAACACAAACAACAATCCTCGAAAAATCGCAGCGCCAACGCTTGCTGATAACCAACCTCGGTAGCGGCGTCTATGGCGGCGACAACATCGTTATCCAACGACAATCATCAGGACAAGAGATTTATCTAAGCCTAACTCCAAGTGCTATCGAACAGGTCGGCATTCGAAGTCGGACCAAAGTCACGCCCTCCTCTTGCAGAAATATCATTCTGCCTACCGATATTGAAGTTGGCGCCTCGTGGTTAGCGAAATCTAGACTCGCGCTGATCGAAAGTCGCACATTCGCACGACAGGACAAGCTGCGCAATTTCGATCTACCAATTGAACTAACTTTCACGATAACGGCAATCGACGACGTCATCGACATACCTGCGGGACGATTTGACCGATGTATTCAAATTCAAGCTAACGGGACCCGCAGATCGTGGAAACGCCAGAGCTAAGGTTTATGTTCAACACCGCCAATGGTTTTCACCCGGGGTTGGATTGGCAAAGTCCGCGCGCGAAGAAACATCTGCCAGTCCATTCCTTACCGCCGGCTTCTACACTCAGGAATTGTTACGTTACGAGCGGTAATCTTTCGACCGGGACCAAGCGGATTGAAGTAATTTGCGCCACCAGGGAATCAAAATGCAACTGACGCTTGTCGATTTTCGTCGCCTGTTATAGGCTCGCGCCGTGCTTGAGCCGAGAGCTCTGTGCGATCCACCGAAAACCGAGACCATCATGACCCCGAATGACTTAAACACCTACGCAGAACAAGGCTTCAATCGGGTCGCAGTGACTCGTCGGGTTCTTGCGGATATGGATACGCCCTTGAGCGCGTATTTGAAACTTGCTGCAATGCCTTTTACCTATTTATTAGAATCTGTTGAAGGCGGAGAAAAATGGGGCAGATATTCAATCATCGGTTTGCCGGCGAAAACTGTACTGAGCGCGAAGAACAGCGAATTAACGATTTCCACTCATGGCAAAATCGTTGAACAAGTTGTGACATCCAATCCCTATGAATTTGTGCGCGGCTACCTTGCTCGGTTTAAAGCTCCACATGACGAGGTCACTTCCCGATTCGCTGGCGGGCTAGTCGGCTATTTCGGTTATGACACGGTTCGCTATGTCGAGCCGAAACTTAGCGAATCAACCCCCTGCGATGATCTCGAAACACCCGATATCCTCTTAATGCTGTCGGATGAATTTGTCGTGTTCGACAATCTAAAGGGCGAAATCCAATTCGTATGTTATGTCGATCCTGCGGCGCCTGGGGCACTTGAAGAAGCGAACGCAAAACTCACACGTCTTGGCGAAAAACTCGCTCAGCCGCTGCCAAAACAATCCGACGAATATGTCGTCAATTGCTCCCAACCACCCGAGTTCGTTTCCGAATTTGGACATGATTCATTCGTCCGCGGCATTGAAAAAATCAAGCAATACATCCTCGAAGGCGACGTAATGCAAGTTGTATTGGCGCAGCGTCTGTCGACGGATATCGCTGCGCCGCCAGTCAATGTGTACCGAGCATTACGCCACTTGAATCCTTCGCCCTATTTATACTTTATGGACATGGGGGATTTTCAAATTGTCGGATCTTCTCCTGAAGTTTTCGTTCGTCTCGAAGGCAAAACAATAACCACTCGGCCACTCGCTGGGACTAGGCCTCGAGGTCAAACGATTGAGGAAGATGAAAAACTTGAGAAAGATCTATTGTCGGATCCAAAAGAGCTCGCGGAACATTTAATGCTGATAGACCTTGGACGCAACGACGTTGGCAAAGTTGCCTCGACGGGGACAGTCAAGGTTACTGAGAAAATGGTTATCGAAAAATATTCGAACGTTATGCATATATCATCGAACATTGAAGGTGAAATTGAAGCCGGTAATGACGCGATTGATGTGCTGCGCGCGACTTTACCCGCTGGCACGCTCTCCGGTGCGCCTAAGATAAGGGCGATGCAAATCATCGACGAACTGGAACCGTTAAAGCGAGGTATCTATGGCGGCGCCGTCGGATACATATCGTGGAACGGCAACATGGACACCGCGATCGCAATACGGACTGCGGTAATTGCAAATAAAAAACTGTTCATCCAAGCCGGCTGCGGCGTCGTCGCGGATTCTATTCCGGAAGCGGAGTGGGATGAAACAATGAATAAAGGGCGCGCAATGTTTCGCGCCGTTGCATTGGCCGAGCGCGGCTTACGCCACGAAGCAGACGGTTCCTAACGAGACTGTAATTATTTCTGTGTAACTGCAGTTTAGTTACGTGTAGTCCACGAGGCGGTCTTCGAACTCGATGGTAAAGCGGTTAAGGGCGTTTCGCCAGTTGCGTATGGGCAT
>CAWLAW010000034.1:0-12105 GCA_963854885.1 Gammaproteobacteria bacterium
GACGCGCAATAATAAAAGTGAGCTCGTCGCCGTCGACGACCGCGCCATTGTGATCAACCATGATCAGGCGATCGCCGTCACCGTCGAGTGCGATACCGAGATCTGCGCCTTCAGCTAAAACCGCTTGCTGCAGTGCTTCGGGAGCGGTCGCGCCGAACCCTTCATTAATGTTAAATCCGTCCGGCTGGTTACCGAGGCTGACCACGTCTGCGCCAAGCTCCGCCATCACGGCAGGTGCTATGTGGTACGTCGCGCCGTGAGCGCAATCGACGACAATTTTTAGCCCATCCAAATTGATATCGTTTGAGAACGTACTTTTGCAGAATTCGATATAACGCCCAGCCGCGTCAGTGATTCGATGTGCCTTGCCCAGTTCACGCGAGGTGACCGACTGCATCGGCTTTTCGAGTTCTTTCTCGATGTCCAATTCGACGTCATCTGGCAACTTGGACCCGTTGCCACAGAAGAATTTTATTCCGTTGTCCTCGAACCCGTTATGCGATGCGCTGATGACGATGCCCGCATTGGCGTTAAATGTCCGTGTGAGATAAGCAATTCCGGGAGTCGGCATGGGGCCGAGAAGGTGACTGTCAACCCCAGCAGCTGCAAGACCGGCTTCAAGCGCCGACTCGAACATATACCCCGATACGCGCGTATCTTTTCCGATTAAGACTTTACGTCGAGAATTACTACCGCGGGTAAAAATACGGCCCGCAGCCCAGCCTAATTTCATGACAAAATCTGGTGTGATTGGTGCTTGACCTACCGTGCCGCGAATTCCATCTGTGCCAAAATATTGTCTTGCCGAATTTACCATAGCGCGCCCTTTATCTTTCCTTGCAAAGCTTGAGCTTAAGAAGTTAGTTCATAACTCGGATTACCGTTGAGACTTACGTCGTCTCGTAACACTAGTTTACGAAAACGCGAAACCTTCCAGGGTATTCGCGTTCTCGCCAGACGACTAATGCGAGCTGGCGGGGCCGCCAATTGCACCATCAGTTTCTGGTTTTTCGACATCATCGCCCTCTGCTGCGACTGGTGGACCACCGCTATCATCGTCCATCCAATCGCTCGGTTCGCGTGGCGGCTTTCCCGCCATAATGTCATCAATTTGATCGCTATCGATCGTTTCGAATTTCATTAATGCTTCGGACATGCGGTGCAGTTTGTCGAGTTCTGCGTCGAGGATCGCTGTCGCGCGATCGTAGTTTCGCGTCACAATCAGCCGCACTTCTTCATCGATCGTATGCGCCGTCTCGTCCGAAACAGATTTGTGTTGTGTCACTGAATGCCCTAGGAATACTTCGCCCTCATCTTCGCTATAACTCATTGGCCCGAGTTTCTGCGACAGGCCCCACTTGGTTACCATGTTGCGCGCTATTTCGGTGGCCCGCTCAATATCATTCGAAGCGCCCGTGGTTACAAAATCTGCACCAAAGATGAGCTCTTCGGCGATACGCCCGCCGAACAAGCTGGAGATCTGACTCTCTAATCGTTCACGGCTGTAACTCAAGCGATCTTCTTCAGGGAGAAACATCGTCACCCCGAGTGCCCTGCCGCGAGGGATAATCGAAACTTTATACACCGGGTCGTGCGAGGGTACGGTCCGCCCAACGATGGCGTGACCCGCTTCGTGGTAGGCGGTCAATTTCTTCTCACTTTCACTCATCACCATGGAGCGTCTTTCTGTGCCCATCATGATCTTGTCTTTAGCCTTCTCGAACTCTTCCATGTCCACCATGCGCTTATCACCGCGTGCAGCAAACAAGGCGGCTTCATTCACCAAATTGGCCAAATCTGCACCCGAAAACCCAGGCGTGCCGCGAGCTAAAACGCCAGGCTTAACATCATCGCCAATCGGTACTTTGCGCATATGGACTTTAAGTATTTGCTCACGCCCGCGAATATCCGGTAATGGCACAACCACCTGTCGATCGAATCGACCCGGTCGTAGCAATGCCGGATCGAGCACGTCCGGGCGGTTTGTTGCAGCAATGACGATCACACCTTCATTGCCATCAAACCCATCCATTTCTACCAGCAGTTGATTAAGTGTTTGTTCGCGCTCGTCGTGCCCGCCGCCAACTCCGGCGCCGCGATGGCGCCCAACGGCATCAATTTCATCTATAAAAATGATGCACGGTGAGTGTTTTTTCGCTTGTTCGAACATGTCCCGTACACGCGACGCACCCACTCCGACGAACATTTCAACGAAATCTGACCCGGATATTGTGAAAAATGGGACTTTTGCTTCACCCGCAATAGCGCGCGCGAGTAGTGTCTTGCCTGTGCCCGGGGAGCCAACCATGAGAACACCCCGGGGGATTTTGCCACCGAGTTTCTGAAACTTACCTGGATCACTCAAGAAGTCGACCAGTTCTTTCACTTCTTCTTTCGCTTCCTCAACCCCGGCTACATCACTAAATGTCACGCGGATTTGGTCTTCGCCAAGCATTCGCGCGCGGCTCTTACCAAACGACAAGGCGCCTCGCCCATTGCCGCCACCTTGCATCTGGCGCATCAGGTAAATCCACACGCCAATAAGCAATAAAAATGGGAACCAGGAGATAAATATCTGCATGAGGATCCCTTGGCGGTCCGGGGGCTGTGCCTCAATCCGTACGTTGTGATCTAGTAACATGCCGATCATCGCGCCGTTGTCGGACTCGGGGCTGTAAGAATAGAGCCGTCCACCGTCGAGCGTTTCAACTTCGATCGTGGGCCCATCAAGAACCACTTTCGCGACCCGACCGGACTTCACTTCCTTAACGAAATCGGAATATTCGAGTTCTTGGGAGGTGGTATGTTCGGGTGTGAAGTTCTGGAAGACGAGCATCAACACCAAGGCGATAACCACCCACAAGACCATATTTCGCGCCATATCGTTCACTTGCTCCGGTTCATCCCGTTGTCGAAAAGCTCACACATTAGATTAACTATATCTTAAAACCCTTTGCCACGACATAGAACTCTCGCGAGGTTCTACGCGAAGAATCCGGCTTTCGTCGTGCAATTGACGAATACGAATTTCTTAGGCCACGGATGTAATCATCAGTTCCTGGGAAATGGAACAATTTAATCAACATCGAGCCGCCTGGCGCGAGTAATTTCGTCGCAAAGTTCTGCACGAAATCAGCGAGCTCAAGAAAATTCGCTTCATCTACATCCCTGATACCAGTAATATTGGGGGCCATATCCGATATTACAAGGTCGACTGGTCGATCGTCGAAAAATGTCGAAATTTTGTGCAACGTATCGGCTTCTCGGCAATCGCCTTCGATGAAATGTGATCCATCGACCGGTTCCATCGGGAGTATATCGACCGCAAGGACTTTACCTTTGACCCCGACCGCGTCCACCGCGACCTGGGTCCACCCGCCGGGGCTCGCACCGAGATCTAAAATGGTACCGGCGGGACGCGCGAGTCGGTCTCGGCTGAGAATTTCCTTCAGTTTAAACGCCGCGCGTGAACGATACCCGGCCTTTATACGCTGCTTGACGTACGGATCGGTGGCCTGCCGTCGCAGCCAGTTTTTTGTCGTCGACCGTCGCGATGCCACTACGGCGGCGATCCGAGTTCAGATGTAAAGTACATCAAGAATTTCGTATTCGATATCGCCACCCGGTGCTCGGACGCTGACTTCATCGCCAGCGCTCTTACCGATTAACGCGTGTGCCACCGGCGATCCAACGGAGACCATTCCAGCCTTTATGTTGGCTTCATCTTCACCAACTAATTTATAGGTCACTTCTTGTTCGTTCTCAAGATTCAGCAACGTGACAGTCGCGCCGAAGATAACTTTGCCGCGCGCGTCGATTTTTGTAGCATCAATAATTTCAGCGTTTGATAGCTTACCGTCAATTTCTTGAATCCGTCCTTCGGCAAAACTTTGCTGCTCGCGAGCAGCGTGATACTCCGCGTTTTCTTTTAAATCGCCATGCGCTCTCGCCTCGGCAATTGCCGCGGTAATTCGTGGTCGGTCGACCGTTTTCAATCGATGTAATTCTTCCCTTAAACGTTCTGCGCCATTTAAGGTCATTGGCGATTTATTCATCGACAAACTCCTTATGAAGATCTTGCAGCCGATGAACGGAGCGCTCATCGGCTTGTGAAATTGCCATAACAGCCGCGGTTCCTCCGGCAACTGTTGTCGTATACGCAACTCGGTGTTGCACCGCCTGGCGACGAATCTCAAAGGAATCGGCAATCGCTTGCTCGTCCTTAGTCGTATTGATAATCAAGCTAATTTCATCGTTTTTTATCATATCAACAACGTGCGGTTGTCCTTGTTGAAGTTTATTAACTGTACGACACTCGCTGCCATTCGCAGTAATCGCATCCGCGGTACCGCCTGTCGCAACGACTTCAAATCCACAGACAATGAGGTCGCGCGCGAGCGGCAATATCGCTAGTTTATCAGCGTCGCGCACGCTGATAAATGCAATTCCCTCAGTCGGTAGGGGCATGCTTGCCGCCTGTTGCGATTTTCCAAACGCTTCGCCAAATGTCGCGCCAATGCCCATTACTTCGCCGGTCGATTTCATTTCCGGACCCAACAGTGGATCGACCCCTGGAAATTTTTCAAACGGAAAAACCGCTTCTTTGACACAATGGTAGCTAGGCACACGTTCCCCGTGCATGCCAAGGTCGGCTAGCTTGTCGCCGACCATACAGCGCGCCGCCAACTTCGCCAGCGGCACACCAATCGCTTTTGACACAAATGGAACGGTTCGCGAGGCGCGCGGATTAACTTCGATGACGAAAATGTCGTCACCTTGAATTGCGAACTGCGTATTCATTAGACCAACAACTTTAAGGCCACGCGCCATCTCGACGACTTGCTCACGAAGCCGGTCCTGAATAGCCGCGGACAAAGTGTGCGGCGGCAATGCGCAAGCTGAATCTCCCGAATGCACCCCGGCCTGCTCGATATGCTCCATTACCCCGCCGATAACAACGGCGTCGCCGTCACAGACCGCATCGACGTCGACTTCGATGGCACTCTCAAGAAACCGATCGAGTAGCACGGGCGACTCGTTAGAAACTGCCACGGCTTCGCGCATATAACGCTCCAAAGCCGCTTCGCTGTAGACAATTTCCATTGCCCGACCACCGAGTACGTAGGACGGGCGTACGACTAGGGGGTAGCCAATTTGTGCAGCCGCGCCACGCGCTTCTTCGGTCGAGCGCACCGTACGGTTCGGCGGTTGGCGCAATTTTATTTCTTGCAAAAATTTCTGGAAGCGCTCTCGGTCTTCGGCTAAATCAATGGAGTCTGGAGTCGTACCAATAATCGGAACTCCTGCATTCTCTAAATCTCGAGCTAATTTTAATGGGGTTTGCCCGCCGAATTGGACGATAACACCAATCGGTTTTTCCAAATCGACGATTTCAAGAACGTCCTCGAGCGTTAGGGGTTCGAAATATAGGCGGTCGGACGTATCGTAATCCGTCGAAACAGTTTCTGGATTGCAATTAATCATGATGGATTCGTAGCCCGCCTCGCGCATCGCCATCGAAGCGTGAACACAGCAATAATCAAACTCGATCCCTTGTCCAATTCGATTAGGTCCACCGCCCAAAACAATAACTTTTTCGCGCGAACTCGGATCTGCCTCACACTCTTGTTCGTAGGTTGAATACAGGTAGGCCGTCGTCGAATTAAATTCGGCAGCACAAGAGTCAACTCGTTTATAGACCGGCCTAACATTGTTATCGATGCGCAATTTTCGTACTGCGTGTTCGTCGACCCCGACTAACTCGCCAATCCGCTCATCGGAAAATCCTTGTCGCTTTAAATTCCGCAAAGCCGGCTCGTCTAGCGCGCCAAGTCCGAAGTCAATCACCCGCTGCTCTGTCGCGACGAGATCTTCGATTTGTGCAAGAAACCAGGGATCAATTTTACTGCGTGTGTGAATTTCATCGAAGCTAAGTCCGTGGCGAAACGCTTGGGCGACATACCAAATTCTTTCAGCGCCAGCGACGTTTAGTTCGCGATGCAACTTTGCCTCATTCGGAATATCGACATCGTTAAGTCCCGATTTTCCAGTTTCCAGGCCGCGTAGCGCTTTTTGAAAAGATTCCTGGAATGTCCGGCCGATTGCCATCACTTCGCCCACGGATTTCATCTGCGTGGTGAGTCTATCGTCCGCTTGCGGGAACTTCTCAAAGGTGAAACGCGGTATCTTGGTAACCACATAATCAATCGTTGGTTCGAACGACGCCGGGGTTGCGCCACCGGTAATTTCGTTATCGAGTTCGTCGAGTGTGTACCCGACCGCCAGTTTCGCAGCGACTTTCGCGATCGGGAAACCCGTTGCTTTGGATGCAAGCGCTGAGGATCGCGACACTCGAGGGTTCATTTCAATAATTATGAGCGAGCCGTCTGCGGGATTGACTGCGAATTGAACGTTTGATCCGCCAGTATCGACACCGATCTCACGCAATACCGCTATCGAGGCGTTGCGCATAATCTGATATTCCTTATCCGTCAATGTTTGCGCTGGTGCCACGGTAATCGAATCACCGGTATGCACACCCATTGGATCGAGATTTTCGATCGAACAAACAATGATGCAGTTGTCTTTGTGGTCCCGCACAACTTCCATCTCGAATTCTTTCCAGCCGAGGACCGAGCGCTCGAGTAAAATTTCGGTGGTTCGAGAAGCCGCTAAGCCGCGCTGGCAAATATCATTGAATTCTGAACGATTAAACGCCACGCCGCCGCCGCTACCACCCATTGTGAACGACGGACGGATAATGATCGGAAAGCCGATTTTCTGCTGCGCCTCAGTGGCCTCGGGCATCGTGTGCGCAACGAACGACTCCGGTGTGTTAAGGCCAATTTTCGTCATTGCGGCGCGAAACTTCGAGCGATCCTCCGCTTTATCGATCGCCTCTACGCTAGCGCCAATCAGTTCTACGGAAAATTTCTCAAGCACACCGTGGCGGGCCAAATCCAACGCACAATTGAGCGCCGTTTGTCCGCCCATCGTCGGTAACACTGCATCGGGTCGTTCTTTTTCGATAATGCTTGCAACGGTCTCCCATCGCACGGGTTCGATGTACGTCGCATCAGCCATTTCCGGATCGGTCATTATCGTTGCCGGATTCGAATTGACTAAAATAATTCGATAGCCTTCCTCACGCAGAGCCTTGCAGGCTTGGGTTCCGGAATAATCGAACTCACACGCCTGACCAATGACGATCGGTCCGGCGCCCAGAATCAAAATCGAATTTATGTCGTCGCGTTTTGGCATTTATGCTCGGTAAGCATCCATTAAAGTGATAAATCGATCGAACAGCTCACAGATGTCGTGTGGGCCCGGGCTTGCTTCTGGGTGTCCTTGGAATCCGAACGCTGGGGTATTGATACACTCAATCCCTTGTAGTGATTTATCGAATAATGACCGATGAGTTGCCCTCACGGTATCTGGCAACGATTCTTCGGCGACGGCAAAACCATGATTCTGGCTCGTGATGAATACGACCCCCGTGCGCAAATCTTGCACAGGATGGTTCGCGCCATGATGACCAAATTTCATTTTTTCAGTTCGCGCGCCACAGGCCAGTGCGAGTAGTTGGTGGCCGAGACAGATGCCAAATGTCGGCACCTTCGCGCTAAGAATTTCTTTTATCGCAGCAATTGCGTAGTCGCACGGCTCAGGATCGCCAGGGCCATTTGACAAAAATACGCCGTCGGGGTTACGCGCTAACACTTCGTTAGCTGGCGTGCGCGCCGGGACAACCTCTAGCGCGCAATCGCGATCGGCGAGCAAGCGCAGAATGTTCCGTTTAACGCCAAAGTCGTAGGCGACCACTCGACGCTGGCGTTTAGCCGGATAGCTAGTGTGGCAATTACTGTCCAAGGTCCAAGTTCCTTCATTCCAAGGGTATGCGGAAGTAACGCTAACTTGTTCCGCCAAATCCATACCCATCAACCCTTCGAAGCCGCGCGCCGCTGTTAAGGCGGACTCTACGTCGAGATTTTCTCCAGCCACAATGCTGCCGTTTTGAGCACCTTTTTCGCGCAACAAGCGGGTCAGGCGACGGGTGTCAATATCTGCGATCGCAACAACGTTGTTGGTCACCAAATAGTCAGACAAACTCGACGTCGAGCGGTAGTTGCTCGTCGCGATTGATCGATCCCGGATAATCAGGCCATCGGCAAAAACGCGCGTTGATTCCGCATCGAGCTCGTTCGTGCCAACGTTGCCAATGTGCGGATAGGTCAAGGTAACGAGTTGGCGGGAATATGACGGATCGGTCAGAATTTCTTGGTAACCCGTCATGGCGGTATTAAAAACCACCTCGCCAACCGTAGAGCCGGACGCACCAATCGAGCAGCCGTAGAAGACGCTGCCGTCTTCCAGGGCCAAAATCGCAGATTCAGACACAGATTTTATTGCCTACAAATAGGACGGGCGCGGTGTTGCCATCGCACCCGTTAACGAAGTCGGCGCAATTGTACTTGAGCATCGCGGCCCAAGAAAGACCGCAGACTAATTTTACCGATCAAATTTAGCACAGGGACTAAGAAAACGTTTCGCGACATAGGCAGGTTACTCGGAAAAGACAGAATTGCGTCCTGCTTGGCTACGATTCCCCTCATTAATCCGACGCGATATTTCGACCGCAACTTCTAATGCACGCTTACCGTCCTCACCCGTTACTTCTGGCCGTGAGCCGTGTTGGACCGCCTCAACAAACGAGCGAATTTCGGCCATCAATACATCGTTTCCAGATAACTGGTGGGTTTCAAACGATATTTCCTTATGTTCATCCGCATGTCCTTGCTCGTCGATTTCGCCGACCAGTAAAACGTGATTCATATAATCGACCGAGATATAGGAGTTCGGTTGGCGAATGGTCATCGCCCGTACTTGATCCTGGCTGACCCGGCTTGCCGCAAGCTGCGCGATGCAACCGTCGGCAAATTCAAGTCGTGCGTGGGCGATATCGATGTCGCCGGTGACGACCGAATCGCCTGAAGAAGTAATATTGATAAGTTCCGAGTCGACTAAATTCAGCACAATGTCGATGTCGTGGATCATTAAATCCAAAACGACGTCAACTTCCGTACCGCGTGCTTTGTAGGGAGCGAATCGCTGCGCGTCGATCGAACGCGGATTAGAAACCCGCTCACGCAGCGCAATAACTGCGGGATTAAAGCGTTCGAGATGTCCGACTTGAAATAAACGTTTCTTTTGCGCAGCCAGGGTGATCAATGTTTGCGCCTGGGCAACGGTTTCCGTGACCGGTTTTTCAACGAGCACATGAACTCCGGCTTGCAAGAACTCGTGAGCAACCTCGAAATGCCGATCCGGCGGGACAACAATCGAAACTAAATCGACTAAATCAGTAATCTCACGATAATCGGCGTACGCTGCGATATTGTATTTTTGCGCAATCTCTGAGCGCCGCGCGGCGTTAGTTTCGACCACGGCAACGAGTTCGACTTCAGCAAGCGCTAGGTATTTTTGGACGTGGAAATTTCCAAGATAGCCAACGCCAATAACGGCCGCGCGTAATTTTTTCACCATCGCAGTCGAATCTCTTCGAATTTACGGTTGATTTCTTGCGCCGAACTGCGGGATCAATTATTGGTCTAATTAGCGGCGTCGAATTAACCGCGACGATATCAACGATCGGTCGCGGTGTATACCGTTTGGCGGCATCGAGGAATCAGTTGGGGGCGACCCCGCCGGATGACAAGGGCCGACAATTCTCAGCGCCGGTAACCGTCGCGAGCGCCTCGCAGGCATCAATAGATACGGTCCAATTGGCAATCCGGGTGCTGCTGCGTAGGACGGCTTTAACCGTATGTGCATCGATCGACGGAACGTGCTCAGCTAAAAGCGCGATGATGCCCGATACGTGCGCACTGGCGAACGAAGACCCGGAGACAAAATCGAACGTATTGTCCGGCATTGTGGTTAATATTTCCTCGCCCGGCGCGATGAAGACTTTGCCGGCGTTGCGGGTGTAATCGACAGCACGCTGCGTGTCATGTGAGGTAACGGCAATGACTTCATTCATCGATGCTGGAAACGAAAACTGCCCTTCACCTATTTCGGTTGCTGCGACAACCACCATCCCGTCTTTAACAGCGCGCATTATCAGCCGTGAAACCAGCGGGTCGTATTCCCCTTGGAGACTCATGTTCACGACTTTCATTTCGTTGCTGATAGCCCAATCCAATGCGCGCGCAAGTGCGAAACTACTGCATTGACCTCGGCTAGAACCCGGGTTCGATTCCCAGCATGCGCGCAACGCATACATTTTCGCATCCGGCGCTACTCCCACGATGCCCTTTCCATTGTTCGCGTGCGCGCCAATTATCCCAGCTACCGCGGTGGCATGAAATTCGACGATTTCGATCGTCTGGTCCGCGTCAACGAAATTCAATGTACCGGAGATACGGTCGCGCAGATCGGAATTACTTCGGTCGAGACCGGTGTCAACGATCGCGACTTTGACATCCTTACCGGTACTTAATTGATGAGCCTCGTCAATTCGCGCCGTTATGAGTGAATGCTGTAGCACCGCGTAGGGATCGATCTTCGACTCGCCAGGTTTACCCGCAACACTGAAATACTGCATCGATTGCGCGCTTTCAATCATTGGATCGGCATTAAGATCACGCAGCCGTTCATCCAGATCTGCAGTCCATTGCGCCACGACCACAAAGCAATCTCGTCGTAACGATCCGAAACGCCAAGAATCAATAATTTCGAACTCGTATTTCTTCGCAAGCTGGATTACAACGTCCAAAGCCGCCAAGTCGTCGACCGGCGTGACAACCAACAATAATTCGATAGAGGAGGGCGGAATTCTTGTCTCAGATAACGATTCCACAGGCAGCGGTAGGTCGAGCCGCAGGCACAGGCCGATCAATGCAGCCGAGATGATGGCGAGTGCAATTTTAGCCATGTGCGAGCCGGCCCATTGTAGGAGTCTTTAAATCAGTGTTACGGTCCGATGCCAACAATCGGCTCAACGAAGAGCACTCGCTTGGAGTCCTTCAGCTTGCCCAACGCGGACTGTAAATCGGCCCCGCGCCGAACATCGGGTAATACAATCGTGTACGCGCCCCGAGGAGTTGGTCCATCGATGAGCTCAACTTGTGCAGATAACAGTAACTCGCGTAACTGCAGTTCCGTAATGTCTTGATCAAATACAATTCTGGCGGTGACGATATTCTCATCGATCATTTCAATCGATCGCGCACCCAAGGTACTGTAAGCATTCGTGCCAATCGGATCGCCGGTCAAACCGGAATTTAAGTTAATGATGCCGGCTAGCCCCGTGACAATGACAAGCACGGCAGCTGCGGCCCAGGGAAATTCGCGCGTGTGGCGTTCGCTTCCGTCGAGGCGCTCATGTAGGCGATCCAATGCCGACTCACATTTCGGATCCGACCGACGCGTCGAGATTGCATGCTGCAGCGCGTTCAATCCAACGACTTCGCGGCGACACACCAGACACGTGGATAAATGCGTTTTCGTTTCGTCGTGTTCCTCGGCGGCCAAGCTTTGATTGACGAACCACGGCAGGTTCGACCACACACGATCGTGTTCTGCGTCATATGCGTTCAAGGTGTTTTCAAAGTCTTTGTTCATAATGGTCGCTAAGACTCGCGCCGTGCGAGCGTCTCCAATATGCGGCGCAGTTGCGCGCGCGCGTGAAACATACGCGTCTTTACTGTATTCACCGGACAACCCACTATTTCAGCAATTTCGATATATGAATAGCCGAATTGGTAGGTTAATTCGATTACGCTGCGGTGCGTCGCGCTGAGTTTCTGCACCGCCTTGTCTAATGATTCCTGCAGCTGTAGCTTCGATATGTCACTTTCGGTGCTGGCACTGTCGGCTAACGATTCCCAGTCTTCAGGAAGGCGGTCGAGTCGCATACGTCGTTCGCGTTCGAGCCGTTTAATCACTTGTTTGTACGCAATACCGAAAATCCATGTGGAGACCCGGGAGCGTCCGGCGAATGTCCCCGCACGAGTCCACACCACATACATTGTGTCGTTGACGACTTCTTCGGAAAGTCCGCCGTGTGAGACTAATCGAGCGAGAAAATCCATCAATCGCGGGTAA
>CAWLAW010000035.1:0-11967 GCA_963854885.1 Gammaproteobacteria bacterium
CGTCATGGTTGCCGTATCACCTTCTACGGAAACATCTATCGTCCCTACTAGGTGTTGCGTGGTGGTGTAACCGGCGCCTTCAAACGCGGTCGCGACAAAATCTGCCCAAGCGTTCGGGCTGGCGCTTTTCTGCAGATCACCGTTCGGAAACAGCCCCTCGAATTGAGCGTCGTCGGTGAAGCACTTCGCATAAAGCGCTTTGCCAGCGGCTAGATTCCCGTTACCTATCTCATCTGTGCCTTGCGCGTAACCGATGGTTAAGCTGCTAATGTCGGCTTGGTCTTGAAGATGCGTTGTGTTGTGTGCGCAAACGATAAAACTGAGCAGTGTTAGCGCGACTAATAATAGCAGCCGCAGCGAGATGCTTGAACTTTTTCGTCCTTGTTGCGATCGCGTGACATCGCTTTTTTCTAGTCGTGTATTTCTCATTTTGCGCCTCCGGTTTTACGATTCCAATTATGTACTCGTCGGTATTTTTTCAGGTTTTGATTTGAATCATTCGATTCCTTAATCTGCGATAAAACCTTAACGATCGCAAGCTCGAGGTTAGGCATAGTTCTTCAACTTAGACGTTTTACCAATTCCTGGATTGAACGAGTTCGTTGGATCGCAGTGCTGATAAAAATCGCGCAGATCCGCTTCGGCATTATAGATGTGCCCGACGTTATGCTCGGCCGGATACTTCGCGCCCCGAGCGTCGAGTAGTTCGAACAATTCGAGTTTTAATTGGTCGGGGTCGACGCCTTTCTTAACCACAAAATCGTGGTGGAATACCATGCAGAAGAAATGCGCGAGACGGAATGGGGCAGCCAGTTTGTCGAGTATTTCCGGCGAATAGAGATTGTGCCAATCGTCATCGTTTCGGCGTAACGCGATGTCGAACGGCATAATCCCTCCGATTTCCTTTTCATGAATTAAGGCGTAGCGGCCGGATGCGCTACCGGCAACAAATCGATGTAATAAAGCCGCATCGCCCTCTTTTGCATCACAGATGAAAAATTCCCCATGCGAATTGTTCCTGAATCGATTGTCGAGGAGTTCGTGCGTTACTTCTATTACCTCGTCGTTGGATTTCAGGATCAAATGATGCTCAAAACGGGTTCGGTAGTCGCGGATTCGTGCCGGCAAGTGGTCGGGCATTAAGCTCGCGAAAAATTGCAGGGCGCGATCGACTAGCTTGCTCGGTAGAAATGGAAACGAGTCTAAATACCCGTCGACCAATCCTTTGAACGCGAACAGCTTCGGCAAAAATGCCGTCCCGAAGTACTTAATTGCCAGATAATTGTCTTTGCAATACTTATCGGATCCATCGAAGTAGCTATTGTGCATGTACTCTCCCATTTCAGGCAGCACAGTAAAATTTGTGAGGATATGTTTACGTAGCTCGGTTAAGACGCTCGGATCGTTCGTGCCAACATAGAAAACTTGCTCGCGTACAGGCTCGGGAAACGTATCCAGGCGCACGGCAAATACTGCGAGCTTTCCGGCACATCCACTCGATTCATGGAGACGACGTTTATCTGCGTTAAATCGCGACGGCGTAGCGGCCTTAATATCCCTCACCCGCTCTTGGTACTCACGGTCAGATGCCATCTGATCGATATCGGTGCTCGGACTGTGATCGAATTGGCCCGACTGAAGGTTGGTGAGAATCGTTTCTGGGGTATCGCCGAGATCAATGCCGAGATGATTCACTAAGCGCAGCTCACCGGCCTCAGTTAATTGTGCGAACAAAGTTAGCTCCGTGTACGCCGGCCCTCTGTTGACTAAGTTGCCGCCAGAATTGTTGCACACGCCGCCGATAACCGACGCCCCGATACAGGACGATCCAATCACCGAGTGTGGGCCGCGGTTCAGCGGTTTCAATTCGTCTTCTAGTTTGAACAAGGTCGCGCCAGCAAACGCCAAGACCTGTTCGCCACCGTTGAGCAACACGATGTCATTTAGCTTGAGTGTATTGATGATGACGATGTCGCGATCGTACTCTTCGCCGTTCGGGGTAGAACCGCCATTAAGGCCGGTATTCGCCGCCTGCATGATGACAATCAAATCGGATGCGACGCATATCTTCAACGCCTCCCAGGTTTGTACCAGCGTGGTCGGCAACGCGACGGCTACGCAACTGCCGCTGCCGATGCGAATACCGGTGCGATAAAACTTCGTCCGACGATTTGAGGTTAATACGTTTTTAGCACCAACAACGTTTTCTAGAGCGGGTATCAATGAGTCCGATTTTTTTGAATTCATGTGCTCTCGCTTAGTTTATCGGATGCCGCTAGCGTCGAGATTCAAACGATCCATCATGACTCATAACGAACTCCGGAATTCACTCAAAGTGATTAGAGTCGTTGTACTAGGATAAATCCAGTACAACCTGGCCGATCTTATTCTATAACGAAACGCCAGGTTGATAGTCGACGGGTGCCGGCGGTCTCTTGGAAAGAAAATACGCTAGAAGGCGTGGTGATTCGTGCGGCAACCGAACGACAATTGTTAATCAACCAGGGCCTAGTAGACGCTCTAACTGTGGCGGGTGTAAATTTCGCTGGCGAGCGATATACGCTTAGCCGGCATTCGTGACAGGGGACGTTTTTCGTCGCCCGCGCAGGGCGTGTTTGCCGATATTGCTTAATGCTTCCCATACGGGGCCAGGAAAGCGATGGAGTTTTTGCATTACGTCGTCAAATGCTTGGAGAAACCAATCGCAATCGCTCTCTGTCATGACCAAAGGCGGGATCAATTTTATAACATCGATATGGTGCCCAGCGACCTGGGTTAGTACGCGATGCGTATCCAGCAGCGGCATGGTAATCGCCTGAGGAAACAAACTCTGATCCATGCTGTGCGCTATCCGCCATGCGCTCTTCAAACCAAGTCGTTCGGGCTCCGCGAATTCGATCGCGACCATCAGCCCTCGCCATCGCACGGATTTTATAAAATCATAACGTGGCTGCATTAGCAGTAGATGCCGACCGAGGTAGTTGCCAATATGCTCGGCGCGTTCGAGCAACCTTTCATCGTCGACCACTGCAAGCGTTGCAAGTCCGGCCACCATAGCCAGACTACCTTGTCCAAATGTAGTCGAGTGCACGACCGCTCGATCTAGCGAACTATACACGCGCTCATATATCCAACGACGACACAATACGGCGCCAACGGGAACGTAGCCGCCTGAAAGTGCTTTCGACAGTATGACAATATCGGCTTTCACATCTGGGACGTGATCGAGCGCTAAAAATTTCCCGGTGCGGCCAATTCCAGATTGAACTTCGTCGACGACAAACAATGTGCCGTAGCGGCGACATAAACTTGCCGCCGAAACTAAGTATTGGTCCGCAGCGATATTCACACCTTTACCTTGTATCGGCTCGATAATGAACGCCGCGATTGTCTCATCGCGTAGTGCGTTCTCTAGCGCATCAAGATCGCCAAGTTCAACTGAGCGGCAGTCGGGTAAGAAACTATCGAAGCCTTGCTTAAATATCGGGTCACCATTAATTGCCAAGGAGCCGTTGGTGAGCCCGTGAAAGGCTTTATCTAAATAGACAATGCCGCTGCGACCGGTCGCGCGTCGGGCGAACTTTATTGCGGTCTCGACGCCTTCCGCCCCTGAGTTTGTGAAGTACACCCGCTCGAGGTGTGAGTCGACTCGCGCCTTTAGTTGTTCGGCTAAGAGGCCCGACAGAAGTGGCGCCTCCATTTGAACGAGGCTCGGATGATCAGTCGCTAGAAAATCGGACAATGCTTGCCGAATTGTTGGGTGGTTGCGCCCGACATTAAAAACACCGTATCCCGCCAACAGATCTAAATATTTCTCACCGGCATCGTCCCACAGGTACTGCCCTTCGGCACGCACGTAGCACTTATCAAACCCAATCGTGTGGAGGACTTTACTGAATACCGGATTGATATGCTCATCGTGCAACGCATAGTTGCGACCTTGATTTTCCGCGAGTAGCCGCGCGATATCAAAAGGCATGGGCGGATCGTCCTTGTTAAAATTATTGAGGCCGCTCAAATGATCACTTATCAGCGACAACGTTGAGGCCGCGCGCGTTATCTTGGCGTCTGGAACTGGTTACCAACTCGTTAACATCTGGCGATGTCACCTGAGTCAGTTAACGTTCCCCGCGTCTCCCTGACGGTTACGCCGCCTATTCTTTCGCACTAACCGACTCCGCCTCGGTGGGAATAGGTTGAGTATGGCCGAATCTGCACTCGCTGGGCAAATGAATCAGAGATCGCTCACCAATAGGTTTGCCGATCGTTGTGAATCTGAATTAGGCGACGAAACACCCATTTGCTGCGGTGGGCGCATTCGTTCGCGTTTACTCGGGTCCCAGTGACGTGAAGCGGACGGCTCTCTTAGTGTCACAATGGTCGAGCGCGACGATTTATGGGAAAGTCAGCAAAGTTTCAACAGGAGTACGTAGATGAAGTTCGGATTCTTCAACTTCAACATGGCCTATTCAATTCGCCCGGACGACTTAGCAGTCGCGCTCGAACAACGCGGCTACGACTCGCTATGGCTCGGCGAGCATACACATATTCCGGTCGATCAAAGTACCCCATACATTATTGACGGTGATGAAACGCCGATCCCGTATGCACATATCATGGACCCTTTCATTTCGCTGATGGCCGCAGCAAGTGTCACCAAAAATCTGAAACTCGCCACTGGGATCTGCTTACTGATCCAACGCGATCCGATCGTTACCGCAAAAGAAGTCGCGACATTAGACGTATTGTCTGGCGGACGCGTGATCTTTGGCATCGGCGGCGGCTGGAACGTCGACGAGATCGAAAATCACGGCACGCCGTTCAAACTGCGTTGGAAAATATTGCGCGAGCGGGTGCTTGCGATGAAATGTCTGTGGACCGACGAGCAAGCGGAATTCGCCGGCGAGTTCGTTAACTTCGGTCCGCTACTGTCTTACCCGAAACCCGTTCAAACACCGCACCCGCCAGTCGTACTTGGCACCATCACCAAGGGTGGGCTGCAACATGTGGTGGATTATTGCGACGGCTGGTGTCCGCTCGATGCGCAAATCGATGATTTCCCTACCATGATCAGCGAACTTCATCGGCGCTGCGCAGTTGCGGGTCGCGATCCAGCAAGTATCTCGATTATGATCTTCGCTTGGGGCGATCCGGATGAAGCGCTGCTGCGAAGTTATTATGAGATGGGCGTCGACACGGTGATCCTTGGCGCAGGGCGACAAGACCCCGATGTGAAAGACGCCGTGCTACCGTTTCTCGATCGGTATGCAGATCTTGTCACTGAACTTGCTTAAATTGCTATGCGCGATGATGCGCAGAAAGGCGAATTGTGGCACGCCGATCACCAATCGGCGCGCCTAGGTACGGTGCCCTAAATAAAGAGCAATTATTCCGCTTTTTTGAGAATTAAGCCGTCCAGCTCGCCTTGCGCAAGCCAATCCCGCAACAGGGCATAAAATTGCACGCCGCCTTCGCCGTAGTGACCTTGCAGGAACCCTTCCGATCCTTCAGATGTGCCTTCACCATTGTAGTAACCCGGAGTGCAGTTACTTAAGTACTCCGTCATGTTGTCCGGCGCATTAACTGTTGCAACCCAACCAGCTTCCGCTTCAGCAGTTGCCTCGACAGAGGCTAAGCCACGCTCTTTCGCCTCGTCGATCACCGCGACGATGTGTTTCGCTTGATTGTCGAGCATGTAAGTAAAGTTAGGCACGAATCCGGTTTGAGTAAATCCCATGTGGAAGCAGTTAGGAAATCCATGACTATAAAACCCATGGAATGTCCGCATGCCATCAGCCCAATAGTCGGCGAGCGATAAGCCGTCGCGGCCAAAAATTTCCAGCTCCGCTTGCTTGGTGTAAGTCTTGCGTCCAATTTCGAAGCCCGTTGCGTAAATCAAACAATCAACTTCGTACTCAACGCCATCGAATACCACGCCTTTCTCGGTGATTCGTTCAACACCCTTGCCGTCCGTGTCGACCAACGTCACGTTGGGTCGATTGAATGTTGGCAAAAACTCGTCGTTGAACGTCGGCCGTTTACACCACGGTCGATACCACGGTTTCAGCGCTTCGGCCGTACTTGAATCCGCGACTGTTTGGTCAACGCGATCGCGGGTTTTATTCATTTTTTGGAAGTCGCTAATCTCGGCAAGCAGACCCATTTCTTCCATGGAAAAATCCGTACCGTCATTGTCAGCAAGCAATTTGTTGAGTGCTTTGAACAAATCCGTCCAGCCATCATTCACTAGATCTTCTTCGACTGGAACTCCCGAGAGTATTGACGAAAAATTATGATTGCGCTCTTCCTGCCAGCCCGGTTTTAGAGATTTCGCCCACTCCGGATCGGTCGGGCCGTTGCGGCGTTCATCAATTGATGACGGTGTGCGCTGGAATACAAACAGTTCTTTAGCCCACTCGCCGACATGCGGCACGCTTTGGATCGAAGTCGCGCCAGTACCGATCACGGCGACGCGTTTGTCACGAAGTTTGTGCAGATTGCCACTCGAATCACCGCCGGTGTAAGCGTAATCCCAACGACTCGTGTGGAATGTATGACCCTTAAATTCTTCGACCCCAGGAATGCCTGGTAACTTCGGCCGATTCAGCGAACCGCTCGACATCACGACAAATTTAGCGCGAAATAGGTCGCCCCGATCAGTGGTGACCAACCAGTGATTTTTCTGTTCGTCCCATCGCGCATCACGCACGAGCGTTTGAAAGCAGGCCCGGGGATAAAGATCAAAGTGCTTTCCAACCCGTTGTGCGTGTTCAAAAATCTCTGGGCCGAAAGAATATTTTTCTTTCGGCACGTAACCAGTTTCTTCCAATAGCGGTAGGTAAACGTAGGATTCAATATCGCACTGTGCGCCAGGATATCGATTCCAGTACCACGTCCCGCCAAAGTCGCTCGCCTTCTCTATGATGCGAATATTTTTCACACCAATTTCTTTGAGTCGGGCGCTCATCAACATACCGCCAAAGCCGCCACCGATGACCACAACGTCGACATCTTCATCAAGCGCATCTCGGTCGACTACTTCTTCGATGAAATGATCCTCGTGGAATCGCACCAGTTCACCAGCAACATCTTGGTACTGATTATTTGCGTCTGGTCGCAACCGTTTTTCTCGCTCCGAATCGTATTTGCGGCGCAGCTCTTGGGGATCGAAGCCGAGCTCTGTATTACTGGGGATCGTTGTACCGGGTGATTGCATTGACGCGCTCATAAACCCTCTCCTGTTCGTGAATGGCGTTTGACCAGCTGTTAAACGTAATGTCGATCGCGGTTTTGAGTCAAGGGGTGCGCGATCGTTTGGTAAGCAATTTGCCAGGCAATATTTCTAAACAGGACGGCCGCCAATAAGCGCCAGTACGCGTGGAATATCCGCTAATGCCTCAGCTGCGGAAATTTTTGTTAAAATTATCAATTAGTTGAATAGCCTGGCAGTATTTTTCTTTGGTTGTGAATCTTGTCGCTACAAACAATTCTCTCCGAACGCACTAACCGGCTGGGTAATTTAGGCCTACCGGCATTGTTTAAATTTTGAGATCTGATGTGGCAACCAATGTCTCAATTTGCGCGACTTATGGGTCCGAGTGGACCGAGTACGACCTATTTCAGTTCGAAGCGTTGGTGCTATTCGGGGGGATGCCGTCAGCTAGTTCGATCAATTCCTTCGCCGTCGTGACCATTGCATAGTCGACCATGTCGCCGTCATAAATGACCGCTGCATTGCCGTCGGCTTCTGCCGCTTCCATCGCCGCTAGGAGCCCACGTGCATGTGCAATTTCCGTTTCTTGCGGACTAAATATTTCGTTCACAATCGGTACATGACTCGGATGCATGAGGCACATGCCGCGCATGCCAAGGCGACGGTTACGCTCAGCGTCTTTGCGTAGACCATCGAGATCGCGGATGTCCCACCAAGAACTTGTCATGGGATAAGGGATCCCCGCAGCGCGTGTATCGAGCACCGCTTTGGAACGCAGATAAACAGTTTCTTCGCCATGTTTCGTCCACTGATAGCCGACTGCTCGTGCCGCATCGCCGCCTGGCCCACACGCCAGCATGATCTGATGAACGCGTCGCCCGGCACGGGCGATGTCGCACGCGTCGCGCATTGCGCCCGCGGTTTCAAGCACCAGCGTCGTGGCGACCAACCCATCCGGCAAACCCGCACGACGCTCTAAATGCGATAACAAGGTATCTAGTGAAAGGATATCTTCTACCGTTTCGACTTTTGGCAGCATAACGGCACGCAGCTCAGCACATATCACACTTTCCAAATCGTCGAGCGCGCGACCGGTGGCAAACCCGTTAATTCGCACCGAACAATACTGCCCTTGCCTGAACAGCGATTGCACGCTATCGCGTACGATCTCGCGTGCGGCAGTCTTTTGATCGTCCGGTACGGCATCTTCAAGATCGAGAATCAATTCGTCCGCACCGGCGGCTTGGGCTTTGGCAACCCAATCCGGTTTGTGACCGGGTACAAACAGCGACGAGCGGACAAGATGCATTGATATTCTCCTGGAGTTAGTTAATCTGCGTTGCGCGCGAACTACGGTATCAGCGCACTTGGTGCGTTATCAGACAATCTCGCTGTCGACAAATCAAGTAGCCCACGAGGAAAAACTCAGCGCCGCGAAAACCGCAGAAGCGACGTCGTATAATCCGGGGATCCTCGTTTAGGCCGGCCAACACACCACTAAGGAGAAAGATCTTTGGATTTCGACTTCACTGACGAACAACGCGCGATCAAAGATGCAGTCGCTTCCGTAGTTAGCCAATTCGACGCCGACTATTGGCTCGAGCGGGATGACGATGGTGAGTTTCCTCGGGCTTTCCACAGCGCAATGGCAGAAGCTGGTTGGCTTGGCATTACGATGCCCGAGGCTTACGGCGGGGCCGGACTCGGGGTCAGTGAAGCGGCCATCATGATGCGCGAAGTGTGCAGTCATGGCGGTGGCTACGCCGCAGCGTCGACGATCCATATCAACCTTTTCGGACCGCATCCAATTGTTGTTTTTGGCACGGATGAGCAAAAATCACGCTGGGTTCCGCGCCTCGTCTGTGGAGAAGATCAAACCTGTTTCGGCGTAACCGAGCCAGACGCAGGATTGAATACGACACACATTAAAACATTCGCGGAGAAAGTCGATGGCGGATACCTTGTCAACGGCCAGAAAGTTTGGACTTCCACGGCCCAAGTCGCGAACAAAATCATGTTGCTCGCGCGCACAGCGCGTTTTGAAGACGGCAAACGTCCGACCGACGGGATTAGCCTGTTCTATACAGATCTCGATCGAAGCAAAGTCGAAGTCAAGCGGATCCCCAAAATGGGGCGCAAAGCGGTCGATTCGAATGCCGTGTTTATCGACAACTTGTTTATTCCAGATGCAGATCTCATCGGCGAAGAAGGCAAGGGTTTCTCGTATCTGCTACACAGCTTAAATCCGGAGCGGATCTTAATCGCCTGCGAGGCGATAGGGGTCGGCCACGACGCGCTTAGTCGCGCCGCAAAGTATGCAAGTGAACGTGTCGTGTTTGATCGACCGATCGGCATGAATCAAGGCATCCAACATCCCCTTGCCGAAGACTGGATGCATTTGGAAGCAGCGTATGCAATCGCGACGAAGGCCGCGTGGCTGTACGACAACGGTCGATCGTGCGGCGCGGAAGCCAATGCCGCAAAATATTTGGGTGCAAAAGCCGGCTATGACGCATGCCTAAACGCCGTAATGACACACGGTGGATTCGGCTATGCAAAGGAATATCACGTCGAACGTTTTCTTCGCGAAATCACCATCACGCGGATCGCACCCGTGACAGAGCAATTGATCAAATGCTTTATTGCCGAGAAAGTGCTGGATTTGCCGCGGAGCTATTAATTGTGACAACTCGGATCTGAACTAGTAGTCGAATTCTAAGTGTTTCAAAAACTCACACTCGAGCGTGCCGGAAGCGCTTTATCTCGGGGGTGTCCTTGAATATTTCGGACGGGGGTTCGTGGCACGAGCAAGCTCGCGCCACTTTATCAACATTTGTTGAACTATCCGGCAGAAGCAATTTTAAAGTCGCCAGCGCCGTGGCGCTCGCGCATTTGCTCTTCTTCCGGACCCCAGGTTTTATTAACGCGTCGACCACGTACCACCGCAGGTCGCTCTTGGATCTCGCTCGCCCAACGAGTCACCTGTTTATACGATGCGACATCGAGAAATTCCGACGCTTCGTAAATGTCATTGAGCACCAGGCCACCGTACCAAGGATAGGTGGCCATGTCTGAAATATTGTATTCATCGCCGCACAGAAAGCGTCGTGATGATAAGTTGCGATCTAAGACATCGAGTTGACGTTTCACTTCCATCGTAAAGCGGTCAATACAGTATTCAATTTTCTCAGGCGCGTAGGAATAAAAATGGCCAAAGCCGCCACCGAGATATGGTGCGCTACCCATTAACCACATCAGCCACGACATGCATTCCGCACGCGCCGCCGGTTCAGTCGGCAAATACGCGCCGAATTTCTCTGCGAGGTAAATGAGGATCGCGCCGGACTCGAATACTCGGGTCGGCGGCGAGGTGCTGCGATCTAACAACGCTGGGATTTTCGAGTTTGGATTGATGTCGACAAATCCGCTACCAAACTGGTCGCCTTCGCCGATGTTAATCAAATACGCATCGTACTCGGCGCCCTCTTTGCCAAGTTCTAGCAATTCCTCAAGCATCACCGTGACTTTCACCCCGTTCGGAGTGGCCAACGAATATAGCTGCAGGGGATTGTTGCCAACCGGCAATTCCTTGTCGTGCGTCGGTCCTGCAATCGGTCGGTTGGTTTTGGCCCACTGACCGCCAATATCTGTGTTCCAAGTCCAAACTTTCGCCGGAGTATAAGGAGATTCGTCGCTCATGGGGTGTATTTTCCGATTCGGTAAGACAGTTAAGTGTACGAGATATGAAGAATCTGGCGCTAGTCCTTTTTGGCCCCTGGATGGGAGACACAATGTCTCGCCGAGACTAGCCCTCGTGCACAGCTGACTAACCAGAATCCAATATTTTCGCGATTTTAGTGCGCTAACATGCTGAAATAAAATAGATTACGTACACTGAATCGTTACCGAGGAATCGCTATGACGAACGAGGAAATTGTTAGGAACGCTTGCCAAATCATTTGGAGCGATGGTGACGTGAGTCGTATCGGGGAGTTCTATGCGGAAAATTTTACGGCCGATTACCCGATGACAGATTGGGGCGAAGGCCTTGAAGGCATAAAAACGCTCGTGCTTGGGATCCGCACTGGATTCCCTGATTACCGCGAACGGATTGATGAGTTACTTGTCGCGGGAGATGATGTGATCGTCCGACTCACCCTACAAGCAACGCACAATGGTCCATTGCCTAACCTGCCTGCAACAGGTCGCGCCGTTGAATTCAAAGACGTGACTATTTGTACGGTTCTCGACGGAAAAATCACACGCCAACGCGGCCTCACTGATTACTTATCACTGTACTCGCAACTCGGACTAATCGAACTACCAGCAAGCGCCTAAAGTTGGTGGCGCTACCGGCAAATGATTTAGCGAGGTCGTGATTTGCGTAGCGCTGGATTCACTCGATCTAAGTCGGCTTGCACGTCGTCGCGTGTACGCGGATAGATAACCTCTCGTCCTCTGACACTACCTGCATAGGCCAAGCCATTGCGAGTTGGCGATAGATCACATTTAACGCTGTGCACGCCCTCGCCTAACACCACTTGAATTTTGCTCGCCGTTTTGCTGAACACCACGACCTCGAGCGATTGACCGCTTTCCAGATCGACGGAAATTTTCTCACTATCCAATTGTTATCCTTTATTGATTACATCGCATGCTTGAGTTTACAGATCCGTATCGCCCTTAAGTAATCGTTGTGCAATGGTTCGATTAAGAATTTCATTCGTACCATCGGCGACATTAACGATACGCAA
>CAWLAW010000036.1:0-11954 GCA_963854885.1 Gammaproteobacteria bacterium
GCCAACGGTTTAATTTCAGCTTGCGCAAACCGATGCGCCATGTCGCGTAGTGCTTCAATTTCATCGCCTAAACTAAAGTTCATACTGGTGGTAAACATCGTCCTTCCTCGTAAGCCGTATAAATTCCGCCGAACGATATCGTGGATTCGGCGTGTATCGAGGATCTTAACGGAGTACTTCGAGAAAAACTTGATCTAGCAGTGACGCGCTCGAGATATGAAATAGCTGAAGGAATTTGAGCGGTTGAGCTACGGTCAAACGATTCGTCTGGGGCTAACTAGCTTTTGCGGTGCCGCAGAAACCACCCTCGGCATTGGAGTTTTACGTACATAACTAAAACTACCCACGCGATTCTTAACACGGTGAACCCTTGGCCTAAGACGCTGACCAGACCTTCATCCACAAACAGCTGCCCGGCGGGCCGCGCGGGTGGGGATTTGGAATTGTCGGATTGTTCGACCATAGTCAAAGTATCGGCGACGCATCGGATTTCTGATCGGCGGCGGTCGCTTTTTGAGCATTCGTTGCAATTCTTTGCATGGAAGCACGCAATTCCGCCAATTCCGTCGCTAAAAACCGGAACTAGGCCAACTATTTTCAACAAATGCCGGAACCTCGCCAACGAATTGGCGCCTTTTGCCGGCGGCTTTGCGTCGTGACCACGATCGATTCGTATCGTTCAAAATCAGTAAGTTCAAAGCGTATTGAGTATACTTTCGGCGACATTTCGAGTTATCCCTCTACCTGCCCCTAACCGACCAAAATTTGTAACCGCATGACTATTCATCGATTTTCAGCTGACTGTGCCACGCTCGGTTGAGCGTGCTCTGGGTAAATCATTGACAGTCGTTAAGCCGCGCCGCATGAATCTGATCTCAGTTTCAATTTGGGCTTGCGCAATCCTCAGCGCGTTCGTGCATTGTGCGGTAGCCATTGAGCTATACAACGATAACGGGCGCATCGCCGTCGCCGAAGCTAAGTTTCTCGGTGGCATTCAATACGCGAACGGCATCAATTACGGATTCGGTGCACTCGATAGCCCAGGTGAAACGCAGCGCGCCACCTTGTCGTTAGGGGTAAAACCGAAACTCGATATTAAGTGGCAGTTTGAACGTAGCGAACTCTACAGCACGTTCTCGATGGTCGCTGCGACCACAACCTTAGATGGCGAGTTGTCCGGCCAAGTCGCACGCTCGGGCGATCGCGCCATTGATACTGATTCGACAAAAATCGGTTGGCGTAACGACGTTTTTGATCTTTCAGTCGGGGGACAAGAATTCACCATCGGCGATGGTTTTGTCGTTGGAGATGGTAACTTTAATAAAGGCGCGGCCGATGGGCAGTACTGGATTGGTGCGTTTAGCGCGTGGCGCAACAGTGCTGTATTGCGCGTTAACACGAAACCAATTCGCGCCGATTTCTTTTGGCTGCGCACCGATGACGACCTAGGTGATGCCCGAGTTGCCGGCATAAATGTCGAGACGACCACCAAGGATACGTTCGGCACCCTGGGTTTAATGTTTTTGGAAATCATTGACGACGACGGTTTTACTCTCGAAGGCATGCAAGTCGCGAGCGTGCGCGGCGCGGACATTAAAGTGCCGGGCATCGAGAACCTTAAACTATTCGGCGAATTCGTGATCGAGCGCGGCCAAAGTGATCTAACCGGCCGAGATATCGATGCTAACGGTTGGTACATCGAAGCGAACTACCAAGTATTCGACATAATGTGGTCGCCGAAATTTTACTATCGATTTTCTCATTTCTCAGGTGATGAAGCGGGTTCGAGTGACAACGAAGAATACCGGGGCTTGTTTTTCACGATCTTCAAGCGAGATTGGGATACCTGGTACCAAGGCGAGATCACCGGCGAGTTCCATTTATTTAATCAGAACCAAATTACCCAAATGGCTAAGCTAAAAGTTTACCCGCGTGCGGATTTATCGCTCGGTTTTTGGTATTACACCCACGACTTAGATACGCCGCAATATTTCGGCACCCCGGTTAGCGACACCGATTGGGCCGAAGAGATCAATCTTGGCATCGAGTACTACCCGAGCGATCGCCTCTACACTTATTGGGGGTTTGCCTGGGGAACCCCACACCAAGGGGCGGTCGATATCTTTGGTGACGACGATGACACTTTTGTCGTGCAAATGTTTTTGTCCTATACCTATCGCTAAACCTAATCGTCTTGGAGAAATTATGGCTACCGTAGAACTTATCGAATATGACGCCGCGTCACCCGAAGTACGCGCAATCTATGACGACATTCGGGTGGTTCGACAATCGGACTTTATTAATAATTTCTGGAAGGGCTTGGCGAACAATCCAGAACAGCTGCGCAGGACATGGGAAGGTATTAAGGAGGTCATGGCCCCGGGCGCTCTAGATCCGCTAACGAAGGAATTGATCTACATCGCCGTGTCGGCGGCAAATAAGTGTGAATACTGCATCCATTCTCACACGGCTGCGGCGCGGGCCAAGGGCATGACGGACGATCAATATTCAGAGCTGATGTCCGTAATCGGCATGGCGCACTCAACAAATGGTTTGGTTACGACGATGCAAATCGAGGTCGATGATGCATTTAACGTTGCTAGCTAATTTACCGCGCCCGACAGTTTGCGATATCCGATTTATCGAATAACCCAGCCCGGCAATATCACACGGTCCAAAAGACCCACTCGACAATAACCAGCGAACTAAGAGCGATTGAGGTCCCGATAGACCGCTGTTTCGAAATCGACCGATCCGGGATACGAACCGACGTCTTGAAACGGCAGAATCTGCGAACTCCAAATGCCGCCGATACCGTTTTGTCGGTCGATCCAATAGTAAGTGTTGGCTAATCCGGCCCACGAGAGTTGGCCGGCAGGCCGCCCGGTCGGCGCAGGCTCGTCGTTGACCTGGAACGTGTAGGCCCAAGATTTCGATAGCCCAGGAAAAAAATCACCATCGTTGGCGAGTTGCGCAATGGAACTCACCCAGGCGCCGCTTTTCAGATCGCCAAGACCATTTTGCGCCATCATCGAGAGGGTTTCGGGCTTTAGTACACGCCCCTGTGGACCGTCGCCGTCGTTTAAGATCATGCGTATAAACTTCATGTAGTCGCCCAAGGTCGCATAGAGGCCGTGGCCGCCCATATCCATTTCTGGTGGTTGCGGCAGCACCACTTCGGGGTGCGCCGAAAGTGTGCCTTCGGGGCTGCGCATATGCATCGCGACTAAACGTTCACGCATCGACTCGGTCATATTGAAAGCGGTGTCGTGCATTTCCAATGGCGTGAACACGCGTTCATCGAGGACGGCGCCAAGACGTTTGCCGGTTAAGCTTTCGACGATTTTGCCCACCCAGTCTGTCCCGCAACCGTAGGTCCAACGTTCCCCCGGATCGTGCAACAGTACATCTTTTACTGAATCAAACGTGCAGCTGAGTATTGATGGAATTTCCTGCGCTGTGCGGTAGCGTAATAAGTCCGCACTGAAAAAGTCGTAGCACATCCCGGAGGTATGCAACATCAATTGATTGACGGTGATGTCCGATTTCGGTGGCCGCGTTTGCGCTTCGCCGTTTGCATCGAAGCCTTCTAGTACTTCGATGTCAGCAATCTCCGGCATATAGTCCCGTGCAGCGTCGTTTAAAGAAATTTTGCCTTGTTCGACGAGCTGCATGAGTGCAACCCCCGTGACTGCTTTTGTACACGACGCTAAAAGCATCACGGAATCTATGGTCATGGCCTGGCTTTGACCGAGCTTGCGTACCCCGGCGGCACCCTCGTAGTAGTTTCCTGTTTTGTCCGTCGCCATGGCCACCACCCCGGGCGCACCGCCGGCGCGGCTCACCGTATTGGCGAGGATATCGTTTGCTTCTTGAGTCAATAAATCCGACATTGCGGTCCTCTTAGAACGTTAAAACAGTTACGGCGCCAGCGCGGCGTGCCCCAGTATTTAAGATCGCGTCGCTAGTTATCCGCCAGCGGTGCGGCTTGTTTGGGCATTAACTCCGTTAAGGCGATAACCGTGGATTCGACTCCGGTGCGCACGGACACTTCCGGCGCGATTTTGAAAAGTGGCGAGTGATGGCTAGGCACGGCTGTTCCGCCCGCCGCCTCGCGCTCGAAATCCTCTGCCGGGGTACCGCCGACTATCCAATAGACACTTCGAATGGCTGGGTCGGTCGTGAAAAACGGAAAATCCTCTGCGCCCATCCCTTTTGAGGGGATATCGACGACTCGTTCCGGGCCAACTTGCGCCGACCAGGCGCGGCGCAAACGCCGCACGAGTTCTGGATCATTAATTGTGGGTGGTACGCCCTCGTCGGAAACAATCACTTCAGGTAGCTTGTCGTCCGGTAGCCCCGCCACGCGGCCCATATTCTCGGCGATACGCTTGATGCCGTTCAACAATAAATCACGTGTCTCAAGATCCGTATTGCGTACGGTCAGCTGTAAGTGTGCGCGATCGGAAATAATGTTGTGTTTCGTGCCCGAATGAAACGATCCGACCGTCACAACCCCCGGGTCACGCGGTGACAATTCGCGCGCGACCAAGGTTTGCAGTGCCAGCACGATCTGCGCGCCGAGCACGATCGGATCTTTGCCTCGATGAGGACTTGCGCCATGCGCGCCGACCCCGTGAATGATGATGTCGACGGTGTCCGCTCCAGCGAAAGGACTGCCCTCGGAGACAACGATTAAACCAGCAGTTCGACTTGAACCAACATGCAAGGCCAGCGCAAAGTCGGGCTTACCAAAGCGCTGCCACAGATTGTCTTCCATCATCATGCGCGCGCCGATCAAGCGTTCTTCTCCTGGTTGCACGAGCAGCATGAGGGTGCCCTGCCATTGATCTTTGTGTGCCGCCATGTGACGGGCTGTGCCTACTAAGCTGGTAATGTGCACGTCATGACCGCAAGCATGCATGGTATGGACGGATTGTTTTGTGATCGGGCTAATTTGCTGCTTCTTAGAAGCGTTCGCGAGTCCGGATTTCTCCTCGATCGGCAACCCGTCCATATCCGCACGCATCATGACCATTGGCCCTTCGCCATTCTTTAAGATGCCGACGACTCCGGTACCGCCGATTTTCTCGGTTACCTCAAATCCAGCGTCGCGAAGCTCTTTGGCCATTCGCGCGGCCGTTTCGAATTCCGCGATAGACAGTTCAGGATTGCGATGAAAATGATCAAACAGGCTCATGAGATGAGCGTCGTAGTCCGATTTTACTGCATCGTCTAGCTCGGCCGATTGCACAACCAGGGCTGAGGTGAATAGCGCACAGAAAAGTAACAAACTCAGGAATCGCATTAGAGATTTCTCACATTTGGCGTTACAGTTCAGTGTACCCGGCATCGCTGTAGAATGTGAGCGACGCTAGCGCCGCAAGTATTGTTGGACTCAGGTCGGGTACGGATTACTAATTTATTTGCTCGCTAATTTTCCTATGTCTAGATCTGCACGTGAACGTGTTATTCAATTCGAAGGCGCAGTCAATGTTCGGGATCTTGGTGGCATTAACACCCTGAACGGTAGGACCACACGCTTTGGGGTTATTTATCGAGGTGACGGGCTGGCCGGATTAACCGATAGCGACCTCGTCAGTTTCAATTCCTTGAGCATTCGCAGCGTGATCGATTTGCGCGGCGACGATGAACGAGAGCGGGCGCCGGATCGTTTTCCGATCGGTTCAAAGCCGGAGGTTCTGTTGCGTGGGTTTATGCCGCAAGGCTCACTCGTGATGATGGAAGGCGTGAACAAACTAGGCGCGGACGCGGCCGCCGCTGCGCAGTTGATGCGCACAAACTATGCGCGGATTCCATTCGAACATACCCGCGAGTTCCGCGACATCATGCACTTTATTATCGATCACGCTAAGGCGCCGCATTTTGTGCACTGTAGTTTCGGCAAAGATCGAACCGGGATCGTCGCGGCGTTTATTCTGCGCGCCTTAGATGTGCATATCGACGACGTCGTCGCAGATTTCGAAATGACAAAAGTCGATATGCAAGCTCTCGACTTGTTCGACGCATGCGCGCGGCAAGACGCCGTCGAGGCCATTATGGCCGCGCCTGCGGAGTACGTTCTCGCCTGCCTCGATGCGATAGATACCCGCTACGGCGATTTTAATGCCTACCTTGACCAGGCATTGGATTTCGGTCAAACGGAGCGCGATGCGCTCGCGAGCCTGCTGCTCGAATAGCGCACTCTGCCCCCACCCTATAATTTGTTTTTCGCGCGCAGCCCCTCTATTTTTGGGTCGCGAACGATCACACCTTTGCTATACAGCTCTTTGAACTCGTCTTCGTTGTAGCCCAGCTCGCCGCCCAGGATCTCTTCGTTATGCTCGCCAAGATAGGGTGCGCGGAACGGGACGTCGGATGCCATGGTTGAAAACTTGTAGGGCGACCGTGCGACCGGAGTCGTCCCGAGTTCCGGATGCGGCACGTCTTGAAATAATTCACGCGCCTTGATTTGCTGGTGTTGGGGTACTTGGTCTATTTCCAAAATTGGTGCTGAAGGAACGCGGAATTCCGCTAGTACTTTGAGCGCCTGTTCGTCATTGTCAAAGGTTTGCAGCCATTGCTCGATAATTGCTCGAACCTCCGGGCGCCGCGAGCAACGCGCTTCTTGGGTTGCAAAACGCTCGTCATGCTCAAGCTCCGGCATACCCATCGCTTTGACGAGCGGCGGCCATTGATGTTCCGCGACCGCGAATACGATGTAGCCGTCCTTTGCCTGATAGGTGCCGTAGGGACAAATCGAATAAAAATCGCCACCAAAGCGCCTCGGTTGAACGCCACTGTCGCCCATCATCGACATGGGGAAATTCACGTAATCGAGATACACCAACGACTCAAGTTGCGAGACGTCAATGTACTGGCCCTCGCCGTCAACGGTACGTTGATATAGCGCTGCACAAATGGCGAGCGCTGAGTGAACCCCGGCATTCGGATCACCGATGTAGTTGCCGACATATTGCGGCGGACCATCGGGATCGCCAGTCATGGCCATCATGCCGCTTTGTGCCTGAGCGATGATATCGAAGCTGGGTAGCTTCGCCGACGGGCCTTCCTGACCAAATCCGGAAATCGAACTCATGATGAGTTTTGGGTTAATCGCTTTTAAGGTTTCGTAATCAAAGCCGTACTTCGCCATTACCCCAGGACTATAGTTTTCGATAACCACGTCCACATTGCGGACTAAATCGTGAATGATCTTTTGACCTTCAGCGCTGGCGAATTCGATCGCAAGGCTTTTCTTGCCGGCGCATGCGGCGAGGAAGAATCCGCTAACGCCAGGCGCGACCATATGAATCTTTCGACCGAGGTCACCCGCTGGGGTGCGCTCGACTTTGATCACCTCCGCACCAAAATCTGCTAGCAAACGTGTTGCAGCGGGCCCGGCGAGATACTGGGTAAAATCAAGCACTTTTATCCCAGCCAACATTTTCTTACGTTTTGTCGAAGCGCTCATTTGCATTCCTTTTTTCGAAATTTTTATCTAGCCGCAATTGTGAAAACCGATCGCATAATCGCGGACGAGTATTTTGAAATTTCGGCATTCGTGCCACCAACATCCAATTTCAAGCACTAACCGGTTGGCTGTGACATCGGCAATGTGGCGTTACCAATAATCTGTTTCATCACGTCCACGGATGCGCCACAAATGTGCGTCATCAGCGCATCGGCGAATGTGCGCGCAACGGGATATTCCCATATATAACCTCATCCGCCGAGTAATTGCAGGCATCGATTCATCGCCTTGCCCGTCGCTAGGCTCTGTTCGACTCAGGTATCGGCCATTTTTAACTTTCAGAACTCGATGTCGAGCGACGATGTTTGCAATGATCTGTTCATTCCCCTAGCGGGTAAACCGACGGAATGTATACAAAATTCGCGGTGTTCGCAGCGACATCGGTAATTGATCGCATCGTCGGAATCGTTTGAACCAACCGTGCCGGTTTCTTTTTAAGTATGGTTCTGCACGTAGCATCTAATTTTACTGTAACTGTCGCGTTGCAACGGCTACGCTTGATCGAGGCGAACGATTGATTAATAAACCGGCCCGCGATTTTATCGCACGGAGCCTCACCGCTTTAACGAATGTCCGCAACGACATCTGGGAAAATATATGAACCTTCGTGAATTATTTCTCGCCACGCTCCTAATTTTCTGTATCCATTTGCCGGTCGCCGCTGTCGCCGATCCGGGAACGGTCATCGAATCCTTGCTAACGCCGCCGACTATCGAGCCGAGCCCGGGGTTCACATCGCAGTTACTGATCCCGCCAGGAAAACTTTACGACCCGTTGATCATGCTGCCAATGGGGAACGTCACCTGGCTCAACGATGATGGCGGTGAGGAGAAAGATAAGGGCAGTCGGCTTTTAGCAATCGGTCCCAACGGGGAGATTTCGATTCTCGCCGACATTGGAAAATTATTGCCAACGGTTGGCTTCGACGTCGCGCCTAAAGGCTTTGGTGAATACGGCGGCCAGGTGTTTTCCTTAGCTCAACCGAAAGTCGCGATGGCCGGCGCGTTGTCGAATCATGTTGTGCAGCGCGTCGTTCCGGAACGCGATTTTGAGGCGAGCGTCTTTTGTGAATTGCCCGACGCCGGTACAAAGAAAGTGTCCGGATTTGGCCTCGATGCGCGATTCGGGCCGCAAGGATCGCTGTTCGCGAACAAAATGTACGTTGTGACCATCCTAAATAATGCGATTTATCAAGTCACCGCTGACGGGAAGTGTGTCCCATTCGTTGTGTTCGACGATGGCCGCTACAGCGCGCCAGCGACGGTGACGTTTACGCCGGACGGCCTTCAGATGTTGGTGTCAGTGAGTGTCGGTGAGTTTGATATCACGAGTCTGGAACAACCGCGTGGGGCAATTGTTGCTGTTTCGCCGCGTGGGGTCGTTGACGAGGAGCCGCTGTATAGCGGCGATGGCAAGCCCATGGGGATGAACTATGCGCCATCAAATTTCGGTGCCTACGGCGGCCAACTATTTTTTGCCGACGTCGATCGATATGAAGTGCCGGTACCTATGACGCAGCGTTTACAGGCGGACGGCAAGGTTTATCGTTTAGCCGCCGATGGCAGTGTGGCACTCGTCGCAAGCGGGTTTATCAATCCAGTCGGCGTTCAATTCGTGCAAGGTTCACTGTGGGTATCCGATATAAACGGGGACTTTATCGCCGGTAAGCGCGAACTTCCTGATGGTTTCGTCGTCAAGATTTCAATCGAGTAATCGCCTGATAGCGTTAGACAACGCGCTACACTCAGTGCGCAACTTTTCCCGAATAGATTCGCACTCTAATCGGGCGGCAATTTCGAGCGTCACGATCAAGTGCGAATACGCCCTAGGCGTGCCCGTTAACCAGCCGCGGCTGCCGCCGGTACATCAGCTTCGGAGAACACCGCGCCAGCGTTATCGCCCTGGGTCCAGATGAACTCCAGCCGCGCTTTCGCGATGCGCCAGCCATCCGCCGTGCGTTTAAATTCCCAGTCGTAACGCCCGCCCGATTGAAAGTTTTGATGCGGCTGGTCTGCGTGCGGTAGCGCCGTAAAGATTAAATTTCCATGACCGATGGCGGTATCGGACCCGGTGACTTCGAAGTCGAGGTTTACCATGACGTGCTGCATTGCTTCATAGACGTGGTCCATATTGGATTTGCACACATCGTGAATTGCGCCGCGACCACACATCGTGCCAAATTCATTCGCGAAATCAAACTCCGCGTCTTCAGTAAAACAATCCGCCCAGGCTGTCCAATCGAACCGGTCGGCGCGCCGATGGTAGGAATTAATAAGGCTCCCTAAGCCGAGTTGATCTTCTAGTTCTTGTAGTCTTGCTTCCATGTCACTAGCCATAGCATTCTCCTGCGTTATTGCTAAGTTCGTTGAAATTAAGTCCAGCTGGGATCGCCCTCGATATGTTCCCACATTTGAATCATATTGCCGTCCTTATCGTAGAACAGAAACGAGCGGCCGATGTTTGCGCACTGCCAAACATACTCGGTTTGCGTTTCGTATCCGGCAGCGCGAACTTTTGCAAAAAATGCGTCAATATCGTCGCAAACCAATCCGAGTTCGTGAAATCCGGTATGGCCATAACGAAGATTTTCCGGTGGCGTTTTTTTGATCGATGGGTTTTCGCATCCTTGTAGCTCTATCAGCGCACCCTCTTTCGAACTCAACAATGCCATTTTAGAGCGCGCATTTTTTACTTTGAAAATGTCGTCGAGTAGCTCAGGGTACATGTAAGTCTGTGGCCCTGGCTCCCGGCCATCTGGGATCACTGTGTTGATCGCCACCTCGAAGCCCATCACATCGCGCCACAGGTGGACCGCTTCGTCTAAATCGGAAACAAAAATCGCCATGTGATGAAAACGCATAGAGCATGCCTCACGTTGGGTAATTCTGCTGTTCGCGCCCGCGTGCACCCGAAATTGCTGTGGCGCAGCAGAGCGGTTGTCGAACGGACCTTATGAGCTAAGTGTACAGCGCCATCAGCTTCTGAATAGCTGGGCGATATTCACCAATCGGCAAAATACCGCCATCAATCGTTGTGAGCCTCGAAAGAAAGCGCTACCGTATGTGACTCCAGGTTCTTAGAACTTCAGTCACGAGGAGCGGATTATGCAAGCCATTGTTAACGGGGGCTGCATCTCGGCCGATTCCCACATCGTCGAAGCCCCGAACTGCTATACCGACTACATCGAACCCAAACTTCGTGATCGCGCACCGCACATGGCGGTCGATGATCGCGGTGGCGACATCTACGTTATTCCCGGCATGGAAGGTGTCTCTATCCCACTCGGCTTAGTCGCAGGCGCTGGGGTGCCTTCAGAAGACTTAATCGCGCGACGCGACGGTGCAAAATTCGTCGAGCTGCATAAAAGTGGATCGCAAGCGCGCTATCGCGCCGCGGACCAGGAACGAGACGGAATTGCCGGCGAAATACTCTATGCGTCGATCGGCATGGTGCTGTGTAACCACGAAGATTTCGAATATAAATCGGCCTGCATGCAAGCGTATAACCGTTGGCTGGCAGAGTACTGCAGTGAAGCACCGGACCGATTATTTGGCTTAGCTCAAACGTCCGTATCTTCGGTCGAAGAAGCCATTGAGGATGTGCGCCGCGCAAAAGAAATGGGTTTTGTTGGCATGATGATGCCAGGCGATCCGCAACACGGAGATTACGATCAACCACTCTATGATCCGTTATGGGAGTGCGCGGCGGATCTTGAGATGCCGATATGTTTTCATATCTTGACTTCTAAGAGCTCCAGTACGCAGACCATTTTCGGTCAAGTCCGTGGCAATCGGATCAATGGATTTATGAACATTATCCGCGGCGTCCAGGACATCGTTGGATTGTTCGTGCTGGGCGGCGTTTTTGATCGACACCCGAAACTTAAGCTCGTTATCGCAGAAGGGGATGCTGGCTGGTTGCCGCACTATATCTATCGTATCGACCACGCCTATGACCGTCACGGTTATTGGATGGAAGGACGGGGCTTGGCGAAAAAGCCGAGTGATTATATCAACGAGAATGTTTATTTTACGTTCCAGGACGATTGGGTCGCATTTAAAAATGTTGCAGAATTGAATCCGCGACGACTTTTGTGGGCGAATGATTTCCCGCATACGGATTCAACCTGGCCGCTATCTCAAGAGCTACTAACCGAGCACAGTAGTTGCATTACGGACGAGCAGCGTCAATGGATTGTTAGAGACAATACGAAAGAGCTCTTCAATTTGAATTGTTAGCTCCTGCGTGGAATACCGTTGGCGCGATTTTACGTTTTCGTAGAGGGTTTCGCGGGGTCGCTTAAAGTGTTTTGGCCTCGCCCGCGACATAGGTGAGCAAATCACGTCCGAACGGATCGCCGATTTTCTGGAGCGAGAATTGCGCATCGCACGTTAGACGCTGAAGGCGAATTCCAGCAGCT
>CAWLAW010000037.1:0-11788 GCA_963854885.1 Gammaproteobacteria bacterium
CGGATAACTGTCCGAGCAATCGCGAGCCGGGTAAGTCGAGCTCACTGAGGACGGTTTCGACTTGCTGGTTGAGATTCCAGCCGCCGAGCGATTCGATGCGGCGTTGCAGGTTTTCTAATTCACGCAGCGCTTTAGAATCAGAGGTTCTACTCGAGAGTTGCTCGTAGGCATCAATGTGTTGCTTTAATTCGCCTAAGCCGCCGGCGACATAATCATGGACCGTGACGTCAAGCTCAGTTGGTAACGCTTGTTCCAATTGACTGACCTTAACGCCCGCACTAAAACGAATTTTGCCGCTGTCGGGTTCGATCTCTTCGGTGATCAGCTTAAACATCGTGGTCTTGCCCGCGCCATTACGGCCGATCAGGCAAACACGCTCTCCTGGCTCAATGACGAGCTCGGAGTCGCGCAATATCCATTGATCACCAAAGGCAAGTGATACCTGTTCGAAAGTAAAGATTGCCATTAGCTTGTGAGGGAAAAGTTTGTGGGTTGGCGAATTATTGTTACGGCTTCGGTGATTGTACGATCGATAATCTCTGCGGCACTCAGTTGGTCGTTAACCAAATCAAGCGCTTCTCCGACAATCACCGCTGCAATGTCGTAATTGCTGTCGCCAATGGCTTGTTCGAAGCGCTCAATCTCCTCGGTCTTATTAGCGTCTAAATCGGTCAATCGATCGGCGTATCGGTCGGTCAATTGGTTTTTTATCGTGCGTAAATTATATCCTGCGGGCCAGTCATATCCCCGCAGTACGTCGAATACGGAGCTTCTTGTGGTGTCATCTCCAGTAGCCGCCAAGGCATGCGATTGTGCATCTGTAGACGCCATCGATTCTATCGAACAATAGAAACGCGTACCCATCACAACGCCGGCGGCGCCAAGCATTAGGGCCGCAGCTAGGCCTCGACCGTCGCCAATCCCACCGGCCGCGATAACTGGGATCGGATCGAGCGCGTCAACAATTGCTGGAACCAAGGGCAGGGTCGCGCGTTGGCTACCGTGTCCGCCGGCCTCGCTACCTTGTGCGACGACAACGTCGGCACCAGCATCGGCGGCGCGGTGCGCGTCTTCGAGCGATTGAACTTGCGCTATCAATAAGGAGTTACTCGCAACTACTAAGGGAGCGAAGGATCTTATTTCCCCGAACGATAAAAAGATAGCTTTCGGATCGTGCTCAAGAGCGATCGACAACAGGCGTGGTCGTTCTCGAAGCCGCCAAGTGATGAACCCGATGCCGATTTTTGTGCAATCGATATCCGCTAGTTCGCTGAGCAACCACTGTTCGTCACCGTAACCCCCGCCGACAATACCAAGGCCACCGGCGGCGCTCACTGCTGAGGCCAAAGCGCCGCCGGCAACTCCGGCCATCGGCGCGAGCGCGATCGGGTGTTCAATATTCAGCAGTTGTGTGAATCGAGAACTGATCACGTTAGTCGTCGCATTTGTCCGGCGATCCCGGTGGCATTGTCTGATCCTTCATTTTCAAGGGCATCGATGACACCTGTGCGATCGCTTGAGGAACGGTTTTGATTTAATTTGAATTTACCTTGAATTTCAGTAACGGTGATCTCGAATGCAACCGTTGACCCGATCATGTCGCCAACCGGTGCAGAATCGAATTCGGCCACCCACGGTGTGGTTTGGCTCGCTTCGTGCCTCTCAGTGAGATCCTCGAGTAGTTGCTGATGTTCTTGCGGGTTTTCGATAATTCGAAATGAGCCATAAACGTGGACCGTCACGTAATTCCAGGTGGGTACCCCCGGTGCGTTGTACCAACTCGGTGACACGTAAGCGTGCGGGCCCTGAAAGATCACGAGCGCCGTGTCCGAAGCGCTAGCGAGTGATTGCCAGTGAGGATTAGAACGTGCCATGTGCGCGCGCAAGCAGGCAGCTGCTTGGTCGTAGACAAAAGGTAAATGCGTCGCGAACGGTCGTTGATCGACAACGGATACGAGCGTGCCGAAATTATTACCGTTTATTAATTCGGCAAGTTCTGCAGGGTCGTTTTGAATAAAATGTTGCGGGATATACATGAGCACCAAAACGTCAAAAGAGTGAATCGAATAGCGCCGCGAATTCTACGCATAATTCTGTAACGGGTCCGGATGCCTCTATCACTGATGTCAGCCCCAGAGCCTTCAGCATTTAGTGCGCTCGCGCTTGACGCGCAAATCACGGACGCTGGGCGACGAATACCAATGGTGACGCCAATATAAATCCTCTACTATGCGGCGACACTCATAGAATATTGTGGCGTGTAACGTGCCATTGGCACCAGCGCCTGCACACGAGAGGAGGGCTCGACCAATGCGACGATCGACCGGCGTACAAGAAAACCGCGGACACACTTCGACCGACGATTTCATCACCCGCACTTACATCCTACCGATACTAGCCGACCCAGCTCGACGCAAGGCCATCATCGTTGAACACCGTGGCAATCCAATCGGAAAACCCGGTCTCGCCGGCAATGCCGGTATTGGACACAGCGACGATTTGAAGCGCGTGCTGGATAAGTTTCGCCGCGCACCTATGACAGGTAAATACGTAATTGTCCAACGCACGGCCCATGAGGATTACTGTGTTGGAGTCGCCTCTGGCGTGCGCGGCAAGCCAGTAAAAATGTTACCGAAGTCGTTTCCATCTCAAGATGCCTGCGAACACGGCATTTTTCTAAGACGCGTGAACGATCTCATGGCTTCCTACGGCGTGAAGTAAATATAAAGTGTGCCCTTGGCGTCTACGGCGACGCCAGTTCGAGTTACTGGAGAGGTTCGATGTTAAGAATTACCGGTTATAGCGATAAGTATTCAGTTTGCCCTGGCGATGAAGTCAAATTTTATGTGAATTCGGAAAAAAACGAGGCATTCAACGCTGACATTGTGCGCTTAATACACGGCGATACGAACCCTGAGGGCCCCGGCTTTAAAGAGAAACTGATCAAGGCGACGTGTAACAAACGCTACAAAGGTCGCAACCAGAAGATCCATGGCGGCTCCTACGCGCTGATCCCGGCTGATCACCGCATGGATTGTGAGAGCTTTACGTTACAGGCTTTCATCTTTCCGACAACGCCTGATAAAGGCCGGCAAGGTATTGTGACAAAATGGCTTGATAGTCGAGGTAGCGGCTACGGCTTGTTCATCGATGACGACAGCTGCCTCGCATGTTGGGTAGGCGACGGCAAAGGCAAAGTCGTTAAGGTATCCAGCGGCAAGCCCTTAATGAGAAAAGTATGGTACCTCGCTGCTGCAGTATACGACGCCAAGACGGGGCGGATTCGCCTATACCAACAGCCCGTTGTCACCTCGGCGAACGGCGGCCTTGGGATGAGTTTGCTCCATCCCGCATCAGAGACAACCGCCTCGGTATCAAAACCGTGTAAAACAAAACCAGCAAAAAACGACGCACCGTTACTCATCGCCGCGGCCACAAAATCAGCCGACTCTGGGCGCACGATCTTCGGCGCGCACTATAAGGAAGCCACTGCGCCTGTCTCTCTGCCCGAACAATGTCTCACCTACAACGGTAAAATCGATCGTCCACGGTTGTCCAGCCGGGCGCTTGGGAAAGACGAGATCGATGCGCTTGCACGCGGCTTTAAAGGATGCGAGGCCGATCTGCGGCGCGCCGTCGTCGGCGCATGGGATTTCCATGACAACATTACCAACAACATTGCATCGACCTATATTGTCGATACATCCCCGAACGGGCTCAATGGCCACGCCATCAATTTACCGAATCGAGGCATGACCGGATACAACTGGACCGGCGACGATATTGTTTATCACCACATCGCTGAGGAATACGGCGCGATCCATTTCCACGACGATGACATCGATGACGCACGCTGGGATGTGGATTTTAGCTATGTGATCCCGAAGAACCTGAGAAGTGGCGTTTATGCTGCGCGGCTGCGTATCGGCGGCAAAGAATCTCCTGAAACGGAAGACTACATTCCATTTTTTGTGCGACCGCCGCAAGGCAAGACGACTGCCGACATTTGTTTAATCATTCCGACCAACAGCTACATGGCTTACTCGAATGACAATTTGGCGACAAATTCCGTCGTCGCGCAATTGCTCGCGGGTAAAGTGCCGTTGATGCAAGCCTCGGATTTGTATTTGAACGAACATCGTGAATACGGCTTGTCGACTTATTCATGTCACTCGGATGGGCACGGGGTCAGTATTTCATCGCGCCTACGCCCAATATTGAATATGCGGCCCAAATATCGCCACTGGTTGTCACCTTCGTTGTGGCAGCTCAATGCCGACTTGCATTTAACCGATTGGCTGGAAGAGAAGAACTTCAAATTCGATGTGCATACCGACGAAGATCTGGATCGCGAAGGCGTCGACCTGCTGAATCGCTACCCGGTGGTGCTAACCGGATCTCACCCAGAGTATTCTTCGGAAAATATTATTGATGCGTACGAAGCTTACCAACAGCAAGGGGGACGGTGGCTATACCTCGGTGCGGACGGGTTCTACTGGGCCAGCCAATATCACCCAGACAACAGCAATATAATCGAGGTCCGCAAAGGCGAAGCAGGAACTCGCGCGTGGACCGCGAATCCCGGGGAATACAACAACGCATTTGACGGTAAATACGGCGGGATGTGGCGCGCGCGAGGTCGCATTCCGAGCAAAACTTGCGGTTTAACATTTACTGCGTACGGATTTGATGTGTCCTCCTATTATCAACGTGAGCCAGATTCACTGCTCCCTGAGTGCAAATGGATGTTCAAAGGGATTAAAGATGACGAAGTAATTGGCGATTTTGGTCTTGTTGGAGGAGGCGCCGCCGGACTCGAGTTGGATCGCTACGATCTTGAATTTGGTACGCCACACAACGCGTACCTACTGGCGCGTTCCGAAGGCCATACGGATCTGATGATGCAGGTGAATGAGGAAATTCATTTCATTGTGCGCGGCTACTACGGGGGTGGGGACGAAAACCCGATGGTGCGAGCCGACATGATTTACTACAAGACACCGAACGAGGGCGCCGTATTCGCGCCCGGATCTTTGGCTTGGTGTGGCAGTTTGTCGCACAATAAATACAAAAACAATGTCTCGAAATTAATGGAAAACGTCATCAAAGGGTTCTTAAAATCCGGTGCTCTGCCGTAGATTGATCTTGCGCGTTGCAAATCGTGCCGCGACAAATGCTGAGAAACCTGGACAGGTTGAACAATCATGAATGGCCGTAACAAATCGCGTAGCTCTCGAATGCCGCTCGTCGGGGCGCCACCAGGCAAACACCAAATGCCGACCAGCGCGCACGCATTAAGCCCGCTCGAAACGCAGTTGCTCGGTGATTTGGATTTGGAAAAATTGAGTGATCTCGCGGAAGTGTTGTTTGCACTGAACAATTATCGGATCGGTCCGATCCCGGGTTTCTATGTCGCCATTGAAGTTACCCCTGGGAGCGAGTGGTGTGTCGGGCAATTAAGCGCCGACCGAGCGAAACCATTGAGATTGTTCGATCGAAAAATTTATAAAAAACCCGAAACCGCGCAGCGCGCGGCGGAACGAATGCGCGAGAAAGATTTGGCCCAAATGCGCGAGTCAGCGGATAGCGGTGAGCCATCGGCATTGAAGCGGCAAACCAAAACGTCAAATAAAAAGAAGTAGTCGATGGACCTCTACGATTGTTGTCGCTGCTACGACCCCGGATTGTAGCTTTTGTATCGATCGACCCGCCGCTCGCGCCGTTTCTTAGAGCGCGTTTTACGCTCTTCGGCCCGTTGGTTCCGTTCTTCTAAGCGTTGTTCGATTCCTGCCTGACGCTGCCCTCTACGAAAGATCGCATCGGCCTCTTTGTCGATAAACTCCGAGGATCTATCGGTCACCCGGATACAGTGCGCGAGCGCCTTAGGGTGGAACCCGAATGTCTTTGCGCATTCCTTTTTAAGGTTGCGGGAATAGGTCGCGTCGCACGATCTTTTCGACGCTTTCGATGTGGAATAACACTTGAGCAATGTGTCGCACGAATCCGCGAAATCGGCTTGACCGAGACTCGTGTTGTCCTTGAGGTGCCAGCTGTCCATTAAGCCAAACAGTTCGGGTCCGCCATTTCGATCGCAGCCGGCCATCGCATTGCCGACGATCGCGAACGTCAGCAGCAGAGCAGCGAGTAGACACTGAATTACATTTCGCATGTTGGGTCGGCGCATCCTGAGATAACGTTATAGACAAATTTGAAACTCGGTTGTTCCCGGCCTTTAACCTTCATGCACCGTTCCGTGAGCCTAAAATTAGCACGCACTAGTGAAATTTGCATGAAAACGAGGTACCTAATAGGTAAACAGTCGTTAAATGCGAGCCATGAATTATGTCTGCGGCGCTGCTTCGCTCCGCCCGAAGTGCCGTACGGGACGGATCCGTAGCGAGCAAACCTTAACGCTTAACTATTTTCGCCCCAAGAAATTAGCCGTTTGCCGTAGGCGTCGAGAAACGCTGTTCGGTGGCCGTCCTCGCGCCACAGTACCGGGAAATCCGTTTCGTGCATGTCTTCGTCACCAAATCGCTGGTAGCGGCTATAGATTGGATTGCGGTTGTGCGGGTGAAAGCGCGCGCTGGAGGACATGCAGTGCGCGACAATCGAACGCCGTGGGTTACGGCTAGCGTTGGCTTGCGAACCATGCCACGTCCAGCCGTGGTGAAACGCGCCGCCGCCTGCTGGGACGATTAGTTTGACATGATCTGGCTTGTCGATGCCGGCGGTGCGTGCGGCCGCGCCCAGCGCCTCAAAAGGATCACTCGGCGCATGAAATTCTTGCGTTCGCCCGCCTTCACCCCATCGATGCGAGCCGCGGATGTATTCTACCGTGCCGCCAGTTTCAGAGGTGTCGTCCAATGCGATCCAACAACTGACCATGTCGGACGGTACAACCCAATCTTCATAGGCAGAATCTTGGTGAAATCCCACTGCTGTGCCGCCGGGCGGTTTCCAAAAACAATTGTCTTGATTTATTCGCGCACCCGGCCAACCGCCGAGTCGCGCGCACGCTTGCCCAATAGCTCGGTGCAGAATAATTTCGCTGATGTAGCGATCACTTTTCCAGGCGTTGCAAATTTGACGGGTCACATCAGCTGGATCGCGCTCAGCGAGCCAATTGACCTCGTCAGGTTGTATGCCCGACTCAAATTGCCCACCAAAGATCTTCTCGAAGCGCTCTCGCAACGCGGCTACCGCGTCGTTATCGATAAGCTTGTCGACAACAATAAATCCATCTGCGCTAAATGTTTCCAGATCAGATTGTGTTAGGTTTACATCCAGCATGGAAGTCATTCTAATCGGAGCACAGCGGGTGGCTAGTACTGTGGATGAAACGTCGGAAAATCACCCGTTTAGTTTAACCGATGACGGCGCATGTTTGTGCGGTAGCGTGCAATTTCGGACGAGTGAATTACGCGATTTGGTCTACTGCCACTGCGCTCAATGTCGCCGTTCTCACGGTAACTTCGCCGTCTATACGGCGGCGCAGAAGTCGTTACTGAAAATGATATCGACAAGATCGCTTCGCGGGTACGATTCGTCAGCAACGGCACGTAGGGGTTTTTGCGCAAGATGTGGGAGTTCGCTGTTTTGGGAGCCTAGCGGGCAATTGTTCACCTGCATTGCGGCCGGTTCGATTCTGCGAAATCCGCAATACCAAACTAAGGCGCATGTTCACGTTGCTGACAAATTGGGCTACTACGAAATTGGCGGTGATGCACCGTGCTACGACAACAGTATCTATGGATAGTGAAATAGAGCGCATGACGATTGAGCAACTTGAAGATGTTTCCAACGTTTTCGTCGGCTGGCAATGCCGACTTCGACAACACTCCGTACGCCGTAGTGATGGCCGGCCAAGCAGCGGCATGTGTCCGCAGCTTATTTTGTCGGACGATCAACGTTTGGGTTCAATTGTCACTGTGCTCGTTAAGCACGAACCGGAACACGCTATCGCCCAATTTCAACACCTTGCAAAACAAACGAACGATCCCGTCGAGCGTTACGAATCCGCGGTGCGCATGTTACAGAACGTTTATTATCAATATCCGCGTGAGTTTTCAGATCAACTAACGGCCTCGTTCAACGTTGGCTCGAGTATTGTAAAACGAGTACTCGGTGAGAACCGCTGCCGCCTGGTTTATGAGCAGGCGAATCAGCGCTATACCGTTCCTTGTCGAGGGCAAGATTTAGATTCGAGTGAGCCGGCTTTTTTGGCCACCTATTGGCACAATGCTCTGTTCAATCCAAAGGTCTATGGCCGCGCGGAAATACTTCAATTCATTCCGGACTGGAGTGACGCGGTCGCCGAAACCATTTAGTTGGATCGACTGGGCTTGACAGCTGCGCGCTTTCGGCTACAGGCTGGCTGCGAGAACTGATCGGCCAACCGGACAACGCTTCGCTGGGGCTCGCTGGCCGCATCCGCGAGGCCCGCAGCGTCGCCGATAAAATTTCGACGGGTGAGCAATCGGCCAGTCGTGTCAGGGCGATATTTTTGATGTGCACATAAGACGAAAGCTCCGCGGCGTTTTCGACAACAACCGATCTAGGATCGCGATGGACAATCAACTCGAAGCGTTAACCATTATTTTCACGGAGACCTACTATTGGATCACAGTCGTGTTGATGTTTCTGATCCACGTCGGGTTTTGCATGTACGAGGTCGGCGCCTCGCGACGCAAAAATATGCTTCACACGTTGATGAAAAATACCATGTTGATCCCGCTCGTGACCGTGACGTTCTATTTCTTCGGCTGGTGGATTTACTTTGCGTTTCAAAACGGGCCCGGCATTAGCGGTGGGTTAATCGAAGCGCCGTGGGCTACGCCATGGAGTGAGCTAATGGGCGCGCACATGGGCGGTGCGCCAGTTCAGGGGGGCTTGAGCGGCGCAGATACGATGGCTTGGGCGCGCGTCAACGGCGTATTCTGGGCGGCATTTTTACTTTTTTCCTGGACCGCGGCATCGATCGTATCGGGTGCCGTTATTGAGCGGATCCGTTCCGGCGCATTTTGGATCCTTGCGATTCTAATTGGCTCTTTCTGTTGGGTATTAGATGCAGCATGGGGCTGGTCGGAAAACGGCTGGATGGTACAAAAGCTTGGCTATCACGACGCCTATGCGTCTGGGGTGATTCACGCAATCGCAGGTGGATTTGCGCTTGGCGTTTTGATCCACCTCGGCGCGAGGATCGGTAAGTTCGCGCCGGACGGTACGCCGCGTGACATTCGTCCGCACAACCCTTGGCTAGTCACGGTCGGGCTATTCCTAATTTACACCGGGTTTTGGGGGTTTTACGTCGCTTGTAATATTCCAATAATCGATATTGGCCCGGCCGCTGGTATGGATTCCTCGTTCTTCTCAACAACGAATATTTATCTTACCCCGACGTCCACGTCGGCCATTACATTTAACTTTTTGATGTCCTTGTCCGGTGGTTTAATGGTTGGCTATTTGATTTCCAAAGGCGATCCGTTTTGGACTTACTCTCTCGGCCTTGCAGGGGTGATAGGGGCGTCGGCAGGAAACGATCTCTACCATCCGATTCAGGCGATGCTGATTGGCGGTGGCGCAGCTATCGTGGCGTACAAAATGCATTATTGGGTGGAGCGAACCTGGCAAATTGATGACGCCGTTGGCGCTGTAGCAGTGCATGGATACGCGGGATTCTATGGGGTCGTCGTTGCCGGTTTCATGTTGTGGGGTTACCCCTCGTCTATGCACGCCGACTATGCCGCGATTACGCCGTGGGGGCAGCTCGCTGGCGCCGTCATTATGTTTTTCGTACTCGGATTTATACCGGGTTATATCGCCGCGGGGATCTTAAAAAGGCTAGGCAGATTGCGGGTGCCTGAACACGTCGAACTCGCGGGACTCGACTTCGGTGAGAATGCCGAGACCGAACGGGCGGCCGGTGAAATACTCGTTGCTGAACGACGCGCTGCAGAAAAACTGGTAGGGGATTAATCGGACGATGAGCACGGGCATTACAACTTGGAACACAAATTTACTCGATATTGGGCCGTTATATCCGTTCGTCGGAAGCGAAATGTTGCTCGTAAGCGCAGCGATAGCTGTCTGGTTGATATGGCATTTCTTACAGGCCCGCGCTGAGGCGCGAGAAGCGGCGGAGCTGAAACCCGATCCGTTGCATGCCGAGGAAATGTTGCAAGCACTTGAAAAAGAAAACCAGCGGACGTAGCGGCTGTCGAAAGCCTCACGCGTCGCTCATTTAACGCGGGTAACGCTGAAAGTAGTCGTTAGTTGCCTCGAGCACTTTTGGCGCGAGATACACGCACGCAATTAGATTCGGAATTACCATTAGCGCAAACGCCGAGTCGATAATATTGATCGTGGTCGTCGGGTGCCACACTGCACCGCAGGGCAATAAGATCAAATAGACATAGATAAAATGTCCGCCCCACCGTTTACCAAATAGATAGCGTGCGCACTTTTGCGAATAATATGCATAGCTGACCATTGTCGAGAGCGCAAACAGCGTGAACACGAACGTTAATGCGCTGGCACCGATGCCAGGCATGCTCGATTCAAACGCCAAGGCCGTCATCACGACCCCAGCATCATGCGGCGCGACCCCGCTAGTTAGAATCACGAGCGCCGTGAGCGTGCAGATTAAATGCGTATCGATAAACGGCCCAATCATCGCAACCAGTCCTTCGCGCACCGGTTCGGAAGTTCGAGCTGCACCGTGAGCGAGCGCGGCAGTCCCGACCCCGGCCTCGTTGGAGAACACCGCTCTTTTAACGCCGACGATCAATATTTCTTTGAAAGCGATCCCGGCGCCTCCGCCGATCAACGCATCGGGATCAAATGCGCCAAAGACGATCGCTTTTAAGACCATCGGAACGCGGTCGATGTGATCAATCACGACGACAACGCTGCCGCATACATACATCACGCACATTGCTGGAACAACATAACGCGCGACGTGACCGATCCGACTGACCCCGCCGATAACGACGATCCCGACTAAGGTCATGGCAATGAGACCGGTAGCCAAATTCTCTACGGACCATTGGTTGGAGATTAAATTTGCTAGCTGATTGGCTTGAAAAATACCTAAGCAGCCGATCGTGCCGCTAAGCGCAAACATAATGGCAAGCGGTTTAAACCGCTTACCCATGCCGAGTTCGATGTAGTACATCGGACCGCCTTGCCATACGCCGTCGGCATCGCGTTGGCGATAGAGGCAGGACAAGGTGCAGCTGAAATACTTCGTCGCCATGCCCAGCGCGCCAGCAACCCACATCCAAAAAACCGCGCCGGAGCCACCCATCGTAATAGCTATCGCGACCCCGGCGATATTGCCCATGCCGATCGTCGCCGACAACGCGGTGCTCAATGCTTGAAAGTGTGAGATCTCGCCGGGATCAGTGGCATTGTCGTAGCGGCCGGTCAGAATTGCGAACGCATAATGGGCGCGGCGAAGTGGCAGGAGCCGACTAATTACGGTAAACAATGCGCCTGCCCCGAAGAGCATAAATACCAGCGGCAAGCCCCAAATAAGGCCAACGGCGTTCGCCCAAAATTCATCGAATGTCATAATCGCGGACGCGAAATTATTCCACGCGAGGGTTTGTTTTCGGTCAGTTTTCCGAGCCGGGTGGAGCCGTCGTATTGTCTAAGTTGCCGCGCAATCATGTGAGATCCTTTGAAGGTCGGCGCCTCGTTGGGTGGACATCTCCCAACGAAGTCCAGTTCGTGCGCCAGCATACCGAATACTCTTGGATCCGAGAACTAATTTGCGTAACGGGTC